>NZ_JBEZJP010000549.1:0-4528 GCF_040653175.1 Actinomadura sp. NPDC048032 | reverse complement strand
GGCGGGCGCCCTGGCGGCGGCCGGGCACGCGCTGCGCGGCCACCGGGTCCACGTGATGTCGGTCAACGACTGACCACCCGGCGCCCTCCAGCGCGGCCGCCATTCCCTCGGCGAGGTCCTCGCTGAAGAAGGCCAGCGTCTGCACGGCCGTCTCCGCCATGAGCTGCCGCCGCAGACCGGGAACGTCCAGGGACGCGTTGAGCAGTTCCTTCGTGCGGCTCAGGCCGTAGGGCGACCTGCCGAGCAGCTCGTCGGCGAGGGCCTGGGCGGCGGCCAGGTCCCCGCCCTCGGGGGCGATCTCGGTGACGAGGCCGAGGGCGTCGGCGCGCGCCGCGTCCAGGCGCTGCGCCCGGTAGCAGACCTCCGCGGCCTTCGCCGGCCCGACCAGGCGCGGCAGCAGCCAGGACAGACCGCAGTCCCCGGCCGAGAGCCCGAGGTCGACGAACGGCACGACGAAACGGGTCGTCGGGTCGGCGACCCGCAGGTCGCAGGCCAGCGCCCAGGACACGCCCATGCCCGCGACGGGGCCGCGCAGCGCCGCGATCACCGGCTGCGGGATCTCCCGCAGCCGCGCGGTGACCTCGCCGCCCCGGGCGATGCCCCGGTAGAGCCGCTGGACGCGGCCCTCCCCGGACGCGCCGCCCGGGTCGCCGCCCTGCAGGTCCATGCCCGAGCAGAAGCCGCGGCCCGCGCCGGTCAGCACGACCACCCGGGTGGACGGGTCGCGCATCAGCCCGTTGAGGACGTCCAGCATCTCCTCGGTCAGCGCGCCGTCGACCGCGTTCAGGCGCTCCGGACGGGACAGGGTGATCGTGAGCACCCCGTCCCGCCGGTCGAGCTCGATCCCGGCCAACGGCTCAGGACGTGAGCTGCTGGATCAGCGGGCCCATCTGCTCGCCCACGTTGCCGAACACGGTCAGCGGCTCCGCCGCGCCGATGGCCGCCCAGTTGTCCCGGACGTCCTCGACCGACAGCGTCTCCTTCTGCCCGTAGCCGGGGCCCTCCGCCACGAAGATCTTCGCGATCCGGCCGCCGCCGACCGTGTAGACCTGGCCGGAGTCCTCGATGGACTCGTGCACGAGGTAGGCCACGAGCGGGGTGACCTGCTCGACGCCGAGCTTGTCGGCGAAGTCGGCGGGCAGCAGGTCCTCGGTCATCCGGGTCCAGGCGACCGGGGCGATCGCGTTGGCCTTGATGTTGTACTTGGCGCCCTCCTGGGCGAGGGTCTTGGTGAACCCGACCAGCCCCATCTTGGCCGTGGAGTAGTTGGCCTGGCCGAAGTTGCCGAACAGGCCCGCGGGCGAGGAGGTGTTCACGATCCGGCCGTAGCCCTGCTCGCGCAGGTGCGGCCAGGCGGCGCTGGAGACCAGGAACGAGCCGCGCAGGTGGACGGCGATGACCGAGTCGAACTCCTCGACCGACATGTTCTTGAACGACCTGTCGCGCAGGATGCCCGCGTTGTTGACGACGATGTCGACCTTGCCGAACGCGTCCAGCGCGGTCTTCACGATCGCCTGCGCGCCCTCTGGGGTGGCGACGTTGTCGGGGTTCGCGACGGCCTCGCCGCCGTTCTTCTTGATCTCGTCCACGACCTCCTGGGCGGGGCCGGCGGAGGCGCCGGTACCGGTCCGGTCACCGCCGAGGTCGTTGACGACGACCTTGGCGCCGCGCGCGGCGAGCTCCAGCGCGTGCTGCCGGCCGAGGCCGTGACCAGCCCCGGTCACGACCGCCACGCGGCCGTCGTAGCGCAGTTCCGACATCTCGTGTCTCCTCACATCGCACCGACTACGCCCCCAGGTAATCATCAAGGGGTTACCCAGTGGTACCACTAAACCGAATCCCGCTCGGCCGCGACCCCCGGGTTCCTTCCCGGCTGGACGCCGGACCAGTCCTGCGTACGATGGGACATGCGAGGAAGTTGCGCCATTTGCCGCAATTCCCTCCGTGCCCACCGCGTAGTCTCCTCCCCCGTCGGCATCACGAGGAGCAACGGAGGTCTCGTGCGATGAGCACCGCCACCGCGTCCGCGCCCGGCCGCCGCTACCGGGTGGTGCAGTGGGCGACGGGCGCGCTCGGGCGCAGCGCGATCCGGGGCGTCCTCGACCGCGACGACATGGAGCTCGCCGGCGCGTGGGTGCACACCCCCGCCAAGGTGGGCTCCGACGCCGGGACGCTCGCCGGGCGCGACCCGGTCGGCGTCGCCGCGACCGGCGACCTCGGCGAGATCCTCGGCCTGGACGCCGACTGCGTCCTCTACGCCCCGACTCCCAAGTCCGACCGGTTCGCCGAGCTGGACACGATCTGCGCGCTGCTCGCGTCCGGCAAGAACCTGGTCTCCCTCACCGGGCTGGTCTACCCGCGGGCGCACGGCCCGCTCTTCGTCAACGAGCTGGAGCAGGCCTGCAAGCGGGGCGGAGTGTCGGTGCACGGCAGCGGCGTCAGCCACGGCTTCATGGCCGACGTGATGCCGCTGGTGCTGTCGCGGCTGTCGCGCCGGATCACCCACGTCTACGCCCGCGAGTGCTCCGACTTCGCCCGGCACCCGTCCTGGCGTCTGGTCCACGACCTGCTCGGGTTCGGCAAGGACGAGGAGGAGTACCTCCGCGCGCTGCGCCCCCACCGGGCCGCGATGCGGACGCTGTTCTCCGAGAGCCTGCACCTGGTCGCCGCCGGGCTCGGCATCGAGCTCGACGAGATCGACGTGGACGTCGACCACCGGCTGGCCGGCGCCGACCTCGCCACCGCCGCCGGTCCGATCCCGCGCGGCACGGTCGCCGCCGACCGCTGGACGTTCAACGGCTTCGCCGCCGGCCGGCCGGTGATCACCGTCGAGATCGTGCACAAGGCCGACGCCGCGCGGATGCCCGACGTGTGGGGGCGGCCCGGGTACTCGCTGCGCGTGGACGGCCGGCCGCCGCTCACGCTGACGGCCGGCGAGGAGTGGGTCCGCGACGCCATCTCCGCCGCGTCCGCGCACGCGCTGAACTCCGTCCCGGCCGTGTGCGGGGCCGACCCCGGCATCCGCACCTACCTGGACCTGCCGATGATCAGCGGGCGGATGCACCTCTGAACGCGCCCGCCCGTCAGGACGGCAGCGTCGGCGCCGACTCCGCCTCCTCGCCGTCCCCGGCGACGTCCTCGGAGGCCTGGGCCTCGGCCTCCTCGCGGGCCTCGCGGCGGTGCCTGCGGACGCTCCACACCACCAGCGCGACGACGGCCGCCGCCGCCAGCCCGATGGCCAGGCCCCGGCCCGCGAGCTTGGCCGCGTGCTCGAACGCCGTGCCCGCGAAGAAGCCGCCGAGCGTGAACGTCACCACCCACGTGACGCCGCCGATGACGTTGAAGAGCAGGAACTTCGGATACGGCAGCCGCGAACTGCCCGCGAGCGCCGGCATGAGCGCCCGCAGCAGCGCCGTGAACCGGCCGATGAACACCGCGAACGCGCCGCGGCGGCGGATCATGTCCTGCGCGGCCGCGACCTTCGACCGGTGTCTTCGCATCATCTTGACGTCCAGCAGCCGCGGCCCGTACTTGCGGCCGATCTCGTAGCCGACGGAGTCGCCGGCCACCGCGGCGACCACCGCGACGACCAGCAGCAGCGGCAGCGACAGCACGTGCTGGCTGGCCAGGACGCCGCCGACCACGATCGCTGTCTCGCCGGGGAACACGAAGCCGACGAACAGCGCGGCCTCCGCGAACACCAGCGCCGCGATGATCAGATAGATCATCGCCGGTGGAAGGCCGTCCACCAGGGCGTTGAACTGCTCGAGCATGGACCCCCGCCACCTCGTCGATCCGCCGGTCGGCCGTCGCGGCCGTTTCACACTGGATACCGACGGTTATGGTAGCCGCGAGGTTCCCGTATCCGGATCGCCCTCAGGTGCCGGACCGGGGGCCGTCCTCACCTACTTCGGAGGGAGACGGGCATGAGCGTCCAGGAGGTCGAGGGAGGCCGCTTCGTCCGTCAGGCGAACCGGTTCACCGAGCGGATCACGGCGGACGGGTCGAGCGGACTGCCCGCCGAGCCCGGGCGGTACCGGCTCTTCGTCTCCTACGCGTGCCCGTGGGCGCACCGCACCCTGATCGTGCGGCGGCTCCTCGGCCTGGAGGACGCGATCGGCGTCGGCGTCGTCGACCCCATCCGGGACGAGCGGGGCTGGCGGTTCCCCGACCGCGACCCGGTGACCGGCGCCGTCTTCCTCTCCGAGCTGTACCTGTCCACCGACCCGGCGTTCCAGGGCCGCTACACCGTGCCCTGCCTCTGGGACACCGAGACCGAGCGCCTGGTCACCAACGACTTCCCGAACATCACCACGATGTTCGAGACGGAGTTCACCGCCCACCACCGCCCCGGCGCGCCCGACCTGTACCCCGAGGCGCTGCGCCCCGAGATCGACGAGCTGAACGAGCTCGTCTACCAGACCGTCAACAACGGCGTGTACAAGGCGGGCTTCGCCACCTCGCAGGGCGCCTACGAGGAGGCCTTCGACGCCCTCTTCGACACCCTCGGCCGGCTGGAGGAGCGCCT
>NZ_JBEZJP010000548.1:0-4535 GCF_040653175.1 Actinomadura sp. NPDC048032 | reverse complement strand
CAGCCGGTAGCCGGTGCGGACGAAGGCGTGCACATGACGACCGTCGCGCGGCGTAAGACCCCCAAGTCCAGGCGCGAGGCATCGGCCCCGCGCGCGGCACGGCGGCAGGGACGCGCCCTCTCCGGGTCCCCCGGGGAGCCAGGCCGGATCGGCTGGCTCTACGCCCTGCCCGCCCTGCTGGTCTACGGCGCGTTCCTGCTGTGGCCGCTGGCGCGGGGGGCGCAGTTCTCCCTCTACCACTGGGACGGCCTGGGCGAGGCGACGTGGGCTGGGTTCTCCAACTACACCGCCACATGGACCGACCCGTCGCTGCGCGGCGCGTTCGGGCACCTGCTCGTCCTCATCCTGTTCTACTCGGTGCTGCCGTGCTGCATCGCGTTCGTGCTGGTCGCGGCCATGTCGCGGACGAAGGTCCGCGGCCTGACGTTCTTCCGGACGGTGCTGTTCCTGCCGCAGGTCGTCGCGATGGTGGCGGTGGCCGTGGCATGGCAGTGGGTGTACTCCGCGGACGGGCCGGTCAACACGGTCCTCGGCTGGCTGCACGCCGTCGGCCTGCCGGACTGGCGGCGCGGCTGGTTCGGCGACTTCACCTTCGCCCTGCCCGCGGTCGGGGCCGTCGGGACGTGGGTGGGGATCGGCCTGGCGATGGTGCTGTTCCTCGCCGGGGTGCAGAAGATCCCGCGGGAGCTGTACGAGGCCGCGCGGATCGACGGCGCCGGGGCCGTCCGCGAGTTCTTCGCCGTCACCCTGCCCGGGCTGCGGCGCGAGCTGGCGGTGGCGCTCACGCTGACGACCATCATGGCGATCCGCAACTTCGACCTCATCTACATGGCCACCGCCGGAGGGCCGGGCGACGCGACGAAGGTCCCCGCCTACGAGGTCTACAACCGCACGTTCAACACCGGCGAGGTCGGCCTCGGCTGCGCGATCGGCGTCACGCTGGCGGTGCTGGCGTTCGCCGTCACGGCCGGCGTCCGGCGGCTCGTGGAAGGGAAGGACGCATGAACGTCCGGGCGGAACGGTTCGTCAACCACGCGATCCTCGTCGTCTTCTCGGTCATCGCGGTGTTCCCGATGGTCGGGGTCGTCGCGCAGGCCCTCCAGCTGCCGCACGCGGACCTGTCCACGTTCGGCACGGCCTGGCGCGAGGGCCATTTCGCCACCTACCTGCGCAACAGCGTCATCGTCACCGTCGTCACCGTCGTCACGGCCGCGGTGCTGTCGATCATGGCGGGCTACGCGCTCGGCACCATGCGGTTCCGCGGCTCCGGCGTGCTGTTCCTGGTGTTCGTGGCCGGGCTGACGATCCCGACCGAGGCCATCGTCGTCCCGCTGTACTTCGACCTGAGGTCGGCCGGGCTCGACAACACCTACGCCGGGCTCATCCTCCCGCAGGTGGCCATGTCGGTGGCGTTCGGCACGTTCTGGATGCGCGCCTACTTCCGCAGCGTCCCCCGGTCGCTGCTGGAGGCGGCGCGCCTCGACGGAGCGTCCGGCTGGACGACGCTGTGGCGCGTGCTCGTGCCGGTCGGCCGCCCGGCCATCCTCACCATGGTGCTGCTGACCACCATGTGGACCTGGAACGAGTTCCTGCTCCCGCTGGTGATCGTCAACTCGGACGAGGGGCTGCGCACCGCGCCGCTCGGGCTGTCCTTCTTCCAGGGCACCCACAAGACCGACTACTCACTGCTCATGGCGGGCGCGCTGATCATCGCCGCGCCCATCGTGATCGTTTATGTCTTCCTGCAGCGCCAGTTCATCGCAGGAATGCTCTCGGGGGCCGTCAAGGAGTAGGGAAAGAACAGGAGAGTTCATGCGAAGACTCGCCCTACCCGCAGTCCTGTCCGCCGCGCTCGCGGCCATGTCCGTCGCCTTCGCGGGCCCGCCCGCGCAGGCGGCCGGCCCGGGCGGGTCCGGTTCCGCCGACGGCCGGCTCGACGTCCTGTTCGTCGGGGCGCACCCCGACGACGAGGCCGGCGCACTGTCGACGCTCGGACAGTGGAACGAGTACGACAAGGCGAAGATCGGCGTCCTCACCGTCACCCGCGGCGAGGGCGGCGGCAACGCCTCCGGCACCGAGGAGGGCCCGGCACTCGGGCTGCTCCGCGAGAACGAGGAGCGGCGCGCCGTCGGCAAGGCCGGCGTCAACGACATCCACTACCTGGACAAGGTCGACTTCTACTACACGGTGAGCACGCCGCTCACCGCCGAGACCTGGGACCACGAAAAGACCCTGGAGAAGGTCGTCCGGCTCGTCCGCGAGACGCGGCCGAAGGTGATCGTCACCATGGTCCCCGCCCCGCTCCCGGGCCAGCACGGCAACCACCAGCAGGCCGCGCGGCTCGCGACCGAGGCCTACTTCGCCGCCGCCAGCACCACGCCCATCCCGACGATCACCGGCCGCCCCCGCAGGGCGGGATCGTCCCGCTGCTCGACCGACGCGTAGAACGCGTCCAGGTCGGCATGCAGGATCGTCGCACCGGCGGACACGAACATATGTTCGCATACACGGGCGTCGCGCCTGGTGGCGGGCCCCTTGGACGAGCGGAGAGCCCGTCGCGACAGGCGTCGCGAAGGGCCCTCGCGCGTTGGTCACCCGAGGAGGCGGCCGTAGTCGGCCATGGCCAGGGCTATGTCCGCCTGGGCCCAGAAGCGGTGGTAGGTGAACACCGGCGGCGTGGAACTCTGGCCGCTGGCGTACGCCCACGCGCGCGCGTAGTCGGGGTCGCTCTTGTAGAAGGAACGGATGGACATGAAGGTCGAGCTGGAGTTGATCGGGTCGCCGTTCGGCATCTTGCCGCTCCAGCCGGCGGGGACGTAGACCGGGTCGGCGAGGCGCTTGTAGTCGGACCTGGTCTCCTGGACGGAGACGCCCTTGGCGTCGGTGTGCTTCCAGATGGCGTCGAGCAGGTCCTTGGCGGCCTGCTTGGCGGCGGCGTCACCGGACTTGGCGGCGTAGTACGTCAGCGTCTTGGCGTACGCGGCGGCCACGCCGACGTCGTCGGTGTAGTCCTGCACCGAGACGTGCAGCCCGGTGTTGGCGGGCGGCATCCCGGTGGCGGTCGACCAGTTCGCGTCCGGCTGCCCCGTCCACTTGAGGGTGGAAGGGATCTTGATCCCGCCCGTGGACGGGTCGACCGTCGTCTGCGACAGCGCCCAGGCGACCCACTTGTCGAGGACCGCCTTGGCGGACGCGTCGCCGGAGACCTGGTAGTACTCGGCCACGCGCTCCATCGACCACGCCTGGAAGCCGAACCACTGGTTGCTCGGCGGGTCGTGGTAGACGGGCTGCCAGTCGTAGGCCATGCCGAAGAACTCGGTCAGTCCGGTCGGCGGCGTGCTGTAGCTGCCCTCCCAGCTGTTGGTGACGCCTCCGGCGATCGCGCCCTCGGCGGACTGGAGCCACTTGTAGAGCTGGAGCTGCCGGGTGAGGCTCTTGCTCCAGTCGGCCTTGGCCGTCGCGCCCTTGGGCGCGAGCGCGGCGTCGTTCACCAGCGCGTAGGCGGCCAGGGGGTTCTGGTAGCCGAAGTGCGAGGCGCCGTCGCCGATGCGCCAGGCCCAGCCGGCGTTCGTGTCGTTCGCGCCGCCCCACGCGTAGTACCAGGACAGCAGGTAGTGCTCGCTCTCCTTGCCCGACCCGGCCGGGCAGGACGAGGGCGAGTGGCAGTCGCCGATCTTCTTGAAGTACTTGTCGAAGAACGAGTAGCGCAGGTAGTCGCCCATCTTGCCCGCCTTGGCCACGGTGGCCGAGACGTCGCCCGACTTGCCCTGGTCCTTGGCCCAGGCGTTCGCCCAGTACGCGGCCTGGATGGCGCGCGCGTCGGCGTCCGGCGCGTCGGTGAACTTCCACTGCTTGGCGTAGGAGGAGTCCTTGATGAACAGGTCGAGGTAGCCGTTGGGGCCGCCGAAGGCGAACTTGTCGCACGTCGGCTGCGGAACGGTCTCGAACACCGACTCCTGCGAACCGCGCTGGTAGGTGTTGATGTAGGAGGGGCCGTCCGCGCTCGGACCCTGCTCGCAGCCGCCGCCGGGGGTGTTGCCGTACCCGTAGACGTTGTCCACGTCCTGCAGCCAGTGCATGCCGTAGATGTCGTCGGTGCCGTAGGCGGACTTCAGCTCGCTCGCGATCGGGTCCTGGCCGACCGGGACGCTGCCGTCGATCAGCGACGGGTAGTCGCTCACCGCGGGATGCTCGGCGGCGTAGGTGGCGGGCTTGGAGGCGTTGTAGAAGGAGTTCGTCGGCTGGTCCGCGTGCGTCGGGATCATGTACTTCTCCATCAGCGCCCAGGAGGCGTTGAAGGGGGCCCAGTTCTGCGTGACCTTGCCGTACATGGCCTCCAGCCAGATCAGGTAGCTGTAGGCCTCCGACGTCGTCTCGTGACCGTGGTCGGGGGCCTCGACCATGAACGTCTCCACCGAGTGGTACGGGATGCCCTCGGGGCTGAAGTAGCCGTTCGGGCACGTCCCGCCAGTCCGCGCCGGTCCGGACCTTCCACAAGATCCCGTTGATCACCTGCCGGTGGTCACGCCACCGCC
>NZ_JBEZJP010000547.1:0-4540 GCF_040653175.1 Actinomadura sp. NPDC048032 | reverse complement strand
GGCTCCACCTGGCCGTCGGCGACTACCTCGCCGAGCTCGCGGACACGGCGCCGCTCCTGCTGCGGGATGCCCCCTGCGTCACGCGACCGGACGAAGCTCGGTTGCTGCGAGGCGGGCGAGTGCTCAGTGGAGCATGGTGAGGAGACCCTCAACGCCGCGCTTGAACGCACCACCGACGCTCTCGACGCCGTCGAGGTGGGCGCCGGTCATGGCGCCGTCGCGCATCATGACGAAGTGCCTTGCGGCGTGCTCTGGCTTGCCGCGTCGCGGTGAGCCTCCGAAGACCTGCGTGAACAGTTCCGTAAGGGTGGTCACGTACCAGGCCCGGTGATCGAGGACCACCTGCCGCACGGGGTCGTCGGGGTCGGGGTACTCGTTCGCGGCATTGAGGAAAGCGCATCCGCGGAACTCTGGTCTGGCCAGGTCGGCGGCGACGGCGGCGCCGATCGCGCGCAGCGCGTCGGCCGGCGACGGCGCGGCCTCGATGGCGGCCTGCGTGTCAGCGCGGATGTGGGCGTCGACGCCGCGCAGGTAGGCGAGTACGAGGTCTTCCTTCGACGGGAAGTGCCGGTAGAACGTCGCTCGCGTGGCCGGGGCCTCGGCGAGGATCCGCTCGACCCCGACCGCTCGGATTCCCTCCCGATAGAACAGGGCGCTGGCCGTGGACAGCAGCCGTTCCCGGGCCTCAGACCGCCCCTGCCTCCCCGTGCCGCTGTTCTGGCCGTCGTGCGCGGGACGGATCGGTGTAGCCATGTCTCGACCGTAGCAGAAAGAACGATCGGTCTTGCATTCGTGGGCGACGTCTGCCAAGCTCGGCCATGCAAGAGAGAACAGTCTTTCTACCTAACGGTGCCGCGCCGGACCGCGACGCGTCCAGCTTGCGGCAGGCCGCCCCACCGCGCGGAGGAACGCCGTGGGCTGGGGTTCGTCGAGGACGACCGTCGCGGCCGCCGCAGCCCGGTCGGCCGAGGACCGGGTTCGTCCCGCGCTGATCCACCCCGAATGAAGGGAATTCGTCATGACCATCACCGCCCCGGCTGTGACCGGTGTCGCAGCGACACTCCGGCGGCTCTACCTCGTGCGTTTCGGGTTCGCCCTCGTCTGGGCGGCCTTGCTGTTCCCGACCGCGTCGAGCATCAACCCGCTGACCGCGGCGCTGATCGTGCTGTACCCGGCGTTCGACGTGGCCGCCGCCGTCGTCGATGCCCGCTCCGCGCGAGTCAACGCGAGCGGCGGATCCGCGAACGGCTCCGTCCCAGGTCTCTACGTCAACGTCGCGATCAGCACCCTTACCGCCGTCCTGCTCGCCGTCGCCCTCACCTCCGGGGTGTCGGCCGTCCTGCGAGTCTGGGGCGCATGGGCCGTCGTGGCCGGCATCGTGCAGCTCGTCGTGGCCGTCCGACGGCGCCGCATGGGAGGACAGTGGGCGATGATCGCCAGCGGGGCGATCTCAGTGCTGGCCGGCACGTCGTTCTTCCTCATGGCGTCGAGCGCAGACGCCTCCCTGACCAACGTGGCCGGCTACGCCCTGCTCGGCGGCATCTTCTTCCTCGTCTCCGCGCTACGCCTCGGACGGAGCGACAACCAGGGTCACGAGTGAGAGGAACTGACACAACCGACCACACCCGGGCTACCGGCTCCCAGCTGAGAACGATCACGGTCAGGGTGTGAGCGTGCCGACCCGGTTCTCGTACTCGCGGCGGGCCCAGCGCTGAGCCGGGACAGTGCCCGGACCATCTCGTCAGCCGTTCGACGGCGCCTGTCCCTCGGCCACGCGGTCAGGTCTGATCCGGCTGATGAGCGGGGCCATGCTGGGCAGCCGCCTGTTCAAGGAGCGTGCGGAACAGATGCACGGCCGGGTTGCGGGCAGTGCCGAAGCGGACGACGCTGAAGATGGTGCGGGTGACCGGCGCGAGCAGGGGATGCAGGCTGACCCCGTCGTGAGGTTCGGGGATGGCCAGGCGGGGGGCCAGGGCGACCCCGGCGTCCACGGCGACGAGGGCCACCAGCACCGAGAAGTCGCTGCTGCGGACCCGGATGTCCGGGACGAATCCCGCCGCGCCGCAGGCCCGCTGGATCATCTCGTAACAGGACGCCTCGAGACCGGGGGTGAGCCACGGGGCGTCGGCAAGCCGGGCGAGGTCCGCCGGCTGACCAGGAGAGAGGCCGAGACTGCGGGCACGATCCGGGTGCAGGCACAGCAGCACAGGGTCATCCATGAGGACGTCCTGCCGGCTGTTCTGCGGGAAGTTACGGGGCAGCACCGAGTAGCTGTGGGCCAGGACCACGTCGGCGCGGTGCTTCTGCAGAGCCTCCAGCGCCTGGTCGGGTTCCTGCTCGTCGAGCCGGAGGGTGAGCGTGGGTGCCGACTCGTCCTCATGCTGGGCCAGTAGTCGGTACACGCGGGGCAGCAGGGTGCGTGCGGCGGAGGCGAAGGCGGCCACGCGCAGCACCCCGTGATGCCCGCCCCGTAGGGCGGCCAGGTCGGACTCCGCGGCGGCGAGGTCGCCGAGGATCACCTCGGCGTGCGCCACAAGGAGTTCCCCTGCGGGGGTCAGGCACAGCGTGCGCCCCCGCTTCTCGACCACCGGCACGCCGGCCTCGCGCTCCAGCACAGCCAGCTGCTGCGACACGGCCGGGCCGGTCAGATGCAGCGCGTCGGCCGTGGCGGCGATCGTCCCGTACGCGGCCAGGTGCTGCAGCATGCGCAGCCGTCGCACATCAAGCATGGAGACCTCTTCAGTGGCGTTGCGGTGTCGTCCGAGGGTCAGGGCCCGGCGCGGGCGGAGGCGGCCGGAGGGCTCGCGTACGCTGCCGGCCCGTGCCTCTGGTCCTACGGCGGTTGATCAGGACGACCCCGGCCACGGTGACCGCGCCCCCCGCCAGTTCGAGAGGAAGAGGTTTCTCGCCCAGCCAGACGAAAGAGACCAACAGGGCCACGGGCGGGACCAGGTACAAGGCCGCGGTGGAGGCGGCCAGAGGCAGGCGCGCCACCGCGTACCCCCAGATCACGAACCCGAGCGCGGAAGGCAGTAGGCCAAGGAAGACCGCCGACCACAGAGCGTCTGGCGGGGCGCCGACAGTTGCTTTCGCCGCCTCGGGTGCTAGGGGCAGGGCGAAGACGGTGCCCGCGACCATTGCGTAGGTGGCCACCTCCAGTCCGCTGTAGTGCCTGAGCAGCGGCTTGCTGGCGAAGTGGTACACGCCCTGGACGACGGCTGCGGCCAGCACCACCAGCGAGGCCGCACTGAAGCCGGCATACCCCCTGGCCAAGGTGACGACCGCGGTGCCCGCGATGGCGATCAAGCTGCCGAAGACGACGTTCCGGGTGAGGGGCTCGGACAGGAACGCACTGGCCAGAAGCACGCTGAACACGGGTGCGATCGCGATCAGGAGACTGGCCGTGCCGGCCGCGACGTGCACCTCTCCCCAGTTGAGAAGGACCTGATAGGCGGTCATGCCGGTCAGGCCGCACAACGCGATCAGCGGCAGGTCCCGCCTGCGCGGCAGGCGCACACCCGCGAACGGGGACATGGCCAGCAGCGCCACGGCGGCGACCGCGAGCCGCAGGAAGGACAGCGCGGCCAGACCAAGCCCTGCCACGCCCACCCGGATGGCAGGGAAGGCGCAGGCCCACAGCACGACAGTGCCCGCCAGGGCGAAGAACTCGGGCGCGGATCGCTTTCTCACCCCCTCAACGTGACACCCAACAAGAAGAAGTTCTATTTAGCATAAGTTCGCAAACCAAGTAGTTTCCCTTACGCGCCGCATCTACCTGCGAAAACGCTTCCGGCTCGGTCAGATGACGGCGCTCGCCAGCGTGCTGGCCAACCATGATCGTTCTCAGCGCCAACCGCTCGCCGCCGCCCAGGGCAGATGCACCTGTGCGGGCGGGATGGTGTCGAGATGCCTCGCGTCAGTCCACCAAGCAGGCGTTCGGCTCGGTGTTTCCCCCGGTCTCCGGAATTCCCTCCGATCTGGCTTGTGCCGACGGCGTGTTCGGACTTGTTCGGCTATCCCCCGTGAGGGTTCCCGCGCTGGTCAAGGGCCGCTGCAATGGCGGGGCCGGCGCCCGTGCGCCGGACGGCACCAGCGAAATGGGAGAGACATGAGAACGAGGAAGAGGGCCCTCGCAGCCTTGGCGGGCGCGGTGGCTCTGGCCGGGTCGCTACTCGCCGCCGGGTCGGCGGCTGCCGAGGCCTTGGAGGAGCACTTCTGCGACCCGGGGGCCAGACAGGACATCCTCCTGACGTTCAAGACCGGCGCCGACGACCTGCGCGGCGACAACTGGCTCGGCGACTCCAACCTGGCGATCACCGTCGTGCTGCGGAACAAACCGGCGTTCCGCATCGAGAACGTCAACCGCGGCAAGAACTGGGGCGGCGGCGAGGTCAGTCCCGTCCGGATCTGCCTGGACAGCCACGGGGTGGTCGCCGACGAAGTCAGCGGCCTGCGCCTGGAGGTTGTCAACGACCCGTTCGGCGTCTTCGACAACTGGAACATGGACCGTGTACAGGCGGTGACCCGCTCGTTCACCCTC
>NZ_JBEZJP010000546.1:0-4567 GCF_040653175.1 Actinomadura sp. NPDC048032 | reverse complement strand
GCATGCCGATCTGGTCGCGGGCGGGGAGGCCGGCGCCGGGCACCGCCTCGGCCCGCCTCCGGTTGTCCTGGACGCGCCGCAGCAGCGCCGCGACGGCGTCGAGGCCCACGTCCGCCATCTCCGCCCAGCGGACCTCGTCGGGCGGCGGCGCGGGCGCGGTCCCGAGGGCGGGGCCTGACGCCGCCGCCGGCATCAGCTCGTACAGGTCGCCCACCACGTGGTAGCCCGCCGCGCGCAGCGCCTCGACGGTCTCCACGGCCCGTTCCACGGCCCACGGAACGTGCTCGCCGGGCAGTTCGATCCTGACCGGAGACGGACGTCCGGTCAGGAGCCGCTGCGCGAGGAACAGCTTGACGTCCTCGTTGTAGGCGTGCCAGCCGACACGGTCGCCGAGCGTCTCGTTGAGGCGCAGCAGGAACTGCGTCTCGCTCAGCCCGAGCGACGGGTTGGCGAACGTCCGGGACAGGTCGTAGTCGTCCGGGACGAGGCCGGTGGCCGCGCAGAAGCGCCGCCAGAGCAGGTCGCGGGGCGCGCCGGGCTGGGGGAGGGTGACGACGTGGACGCGCTCGGGCGGCAGGTCCTCGCCCCAGCGGCCGAGCACCGCGACCGGATCCTGCAGGCCCCAGAACAGCCGCGCGCTCTCGTAGGCGTGCCAGTCCTTCCGCCGCAGCGACGCCACGAACTCGCCGAACGAGGTCGTGAAGCGGTTCTTGACGTCCTCCTGCCAGTGCGCCGGGATCTGCCGGCCGAGGTCGCGCGCGGTGAAGACCACGTGAACATCGGCGAAATCGAGGTCGGCCATGGCCTGCCGGATCCACTGCGGCTGGGCCGGCGCGAACAGCTCCTGCGAGATGACCACGGTGCCGGGCCAGTCGCGGGCCTCGGCGACGAGGTCGTGCCACGCCCCCCGGGTGGCGGGGTCGGACGCCTCGCGGAAGAACGTCTGCCGCAGGTCGAACGCGGCGCGGACGTGCGCGGCCTGGTCGCGGCCCGGGTAGAGGACGCCGTGTTCGCGCAGCCGGTCGCGGTTGTGCCACAGCACGTGCTGGAGGAAGGTCGTGCCGCTCTTGGCGGCGCCGACGTGCAGGAAGACCGCGGGGCGCGCCCCCCGCGCCGCACCGCTGGCAGGGCTGTGCGCCGCACTGCCGGGAGTGGGTGGGGCCACCGCGATCCTTGGCTTCCTGCGACGGTACCGAACGAACCCCGGGTATCTTAGCCGCATTCCGTACAGTGGATCCGGCCGGCGCCCCCGTGCGGCCAGGTCCCTCGCTCCCCGCACGAGTCGGATGGACGCCGTCCAGTGAACGTTGATCTCGTGGTGGCCGGTGCCGGTTTCTTCGGTCTCACGGTCGCCGAACGATGCGCGGCCGGCCTCGGCCTGCGCGTGCTCGTGCTCGACCGCCGCGACCACATCGGCGGGAACGCCTACAGCGAGGCGGAGCCGGAGACGGGCATCGAGGTGCACCGCTACGGCGCGCACCTGTTCCACACCTCCAACGAGCGGGTGTGGGAGTACGCGAACCGGTTCACCGCCTTCACCGGCTACCGGCACCGCGTGTACTCCACCTACAAGGGCCGGGTCTACTCGATGCCGATCAACCTCGGCACTATCTGCGAGTACTTCGGCCGGGTCTTCACCCCCGGCGAGGCGCGCGCGCTGATCGCCGAGCAGGCCGCCGAGATCCGCCGCCCGGCCAACCTGGAGGAGCAGGCGATCTCGCTGATCGGGCGCCCGCTGTACGAGGCGTTCATCCGCGGCTACACCGCCAAGCAGTGGCAGACCGACCCCCGCGACCTGCCCGCGGAGATCATCACCCGGCTCCCGGTGCGCTACACCTTCGACAACCGGTACTTCGACGACGCCCACGAGGGGCTCCCGGTCGACGGCTACACCGCCTGGCTGGAGCGGATGGCCGACCACCCGAACATCGAGGTCCGGCTGAACACCGACTTCCTCGACCTGCGCGACGACCTCGTCGGCAACGTCCCCGTCGTCTACACCGGCCCGCTGGACCGCTACTTCGACTACGCCGAGGGCGAGCTGGGCTGGCGGACGCTGGACTTCGAGACGGAGGTCGTCCCGACCGGCGACTTCCAGGGCACCCCCGTCATGAACTACGCCGACGAGGACGTCCCCTACACCCGGATCCACGAGTTCCGGCACTTCCACCCCGAGCGGGCCGCCTACCCGTCCGACCGGACGGTCATCATGCGGGAGTACTCGCGGGCCGCCGCCCGCGGCGACGAGCCGTACTATCCCGTCAACACCGCCGCCGACCGGGCCCGGCTGCTCGCCTACCGGGAACTGGCCCGGCGTGAGGACGGCGTGCTCTTCGGCGGGCGGCTCGGCACCTACAAGTACCTCGACATGCACATGGCCATCGCGAGCGCGCTCACCATGGTCGACAACCGGCTGCGTCCCCATTTCGGCGAGGGTTCGCGTCTCACTAGCGGAGGTATGGACGAGTGACCGAACACGCCGAGGCGTCCGGGGAGTCCGGCGCCGCCCCCGGGCTGCGGGTCCTGCAGCGCGTCGTCATGCCGGTCGACCGCGACCTGGACGTGCTCAAGCTGTACGTCGAGGGCGAGATCGCCCGCGGAGCCGAGGCCGTCGCGGCGGAGACGGCCGCCGAGGCTTCGGCCGGGGCCCCGGCGGACGGGCCGGAGGGCGTCGGCCGGCGCAGCGTGGTCGTGCCGGTCGGGCGCCGGATCTCGTTCGCGACCTACTTCAACGCCTTCCCCGCCAGCTACTGGCGCCGCTGGACGTCGGTGGAGGAGGTCGTGCTGCGGGTCCGGCTGCGGGGCCAGGCCACAGTCATCGTCTACCGGTCCAGCGCGAAGGGCCACGTCCAGCGCGTCGACTCCGTCCGCGTCGACTCCGCGACCTCCCGCGAGGAGACGTTCCGGCTGACGCTGCGCCCGTTCATCGACGGCGGCTGGTACTGGATGGACGTGCTCGCCGGGGAGAGCAACGCCGTCCTGGAGCGGGCCGACTGGTGCGCCGACACGGGCGCCACCGGACCCGTCCGGCAGGGGCGGGTCAGCCTGGGCATCACCACGTACAACCGCCCGGGCTTCTGCGTCGACCAACTCGTCGCGCTCGGCGGCGCGCCCGAGGTGCTGGAGGTGGTGGACGCCGTCTACGTCGTCGACCAGGGGGACCAGCGCGTCCGCGACGACGACGGCTTCGCGCGCGCCGCCGCGTCGCTCGGGCCGAAGCTGCATGTCATCGAGCAGGGCAACCTCGGCGGCTCCGGCGGCTTCTCCCGCGCGATGGACGAGACCCTCAAGGCCGGGACCAGCGACTACGTCCTGCTCCTGGACGACGACGTGGTCACCGAGACCGAGGGCGTCCTGCGCGCCGTCGCGTTCGCGGACTTCGCCCGGACGCCGACGATCGTGGGCGGCCACATGTTCAACCTCTTCGTCCGCTCGCAGCTGCACGCCTACGGCGAGACCATCGGACGGTACCGCTGGTGGTGGGAGGAGGCCCCGCACACCAAGCGCGAGCACGACTTCGCCAGGCCGCCCGACCCGAGCCCCCGCGCGCGGACCAGCTCCGGCAGCCTCCTCAAGACGAAGTGGCTGCACCGGCGCGTGGACGTCGACTACAACGGCTGGTGGATGTGCCTGATCCCCACCGACGTCGTCCGCAAGGTCGGGCTGTCCATGCCGATGTTCATCAAGTGGGACGACGCCGAGTACTGCGTCCGCGCCGGCGAGGCCGGCTTCCCGACCGTGACGCTGCCGGGCATGGCCGCCTGGCACGTCCCCTGGCAGGACAAGGACGACGGCATCGACTGGCAGGCGTACTTCCACGAGCGCAACCGCCTGGTCACCGCCCTCATGCACTCGCCGTACGAGCGCGGCGGCAACCTGCTCAAGGAGAGCTTCATCATCTCGGTGAAGCACGCGCTGGCCATGCAGTACTCCACCGCCGAGCTGATGCTGTCGGCGATCGAGGACGTGCTGAGCGGCCCCGAGCACATGCACGCGGGCATCGCCTCGAAGCTGCCGGAGATCCTCGCGTTCCGCGCCGACTTCCCCGACGCGCAGAACCGCGCCAGCCACGAGGAGTTCCCGCAGGTCCGGCGCGCCAAGCCGCCGAAGCGCGGGCGCGGGTTCAAGCCGCCGCGCGGGACGGCGAACGTGCTCGCGAGCGCGATGCTCGGCACCGTCAGGCAACTCCGTCCGGTCGAACCCGGCTCGCGCGGCAACCCGCAGGCCGTCGTCCCGCACATCGACCGGCACTGGAGCCTGCTGTCGCAGGTCGACAGCGCGCTCGTCTCCTCCGCCGACGGCACCAGGGTGGCCTGGTACCAGCGCGACCCGGAGCGTTTCCGGACGCTGCTGCGGCGCACGTCGCTGCTGCACGCCCGGCTGGGGCGCGAGTGGCCGGAGCTGAGCCGCCGCTACCGGGCCGCGATGGCCGACCTCGCCTCCGCCGAGGCGTGGCGGGCGACGTTCGACGCCGCGGGCGGCGGGGGCGCCGCCGCGGGCGGCGGGGGCGCCGCCGCGGGCGGGCGGGGCGGCCCCGCGGGCCGGGGCGCCGCCGACGGGGGCGGGG
>NZ_JBEZJP010000545.1:0-4578 GCF_040653175.1 Actinomadura sp. NPDC048032 | reverse complement strand
GACGTCGATGGCCATGTTCGCGCAGTGGTGCTGGACGGCCTGGAACGAGCCGACCGCGCGGCCGAACTGCTCCCGCTCCGTGGCGTACTGGACCGAGCGATCTTCGAGCCTGACGTCAGCAAGGTTCAGAGTTTCACGCCCAAGATGCCTTAAGTGTCGACGCAGGACTTCTTTGATGCTCTGGTCATCGACACCCAATGAGAAATGCTCGCCGAAAATCCAGGGCTCGGCTGCTAGCATTCGGTGCAGTTGGCTGCGCTCCAGCACGTCCTTCTTTAGCTCTTCGTCGAAAAGTAGAACTTCGAGGCTGCGCAGGAAGTCTAGCCGCTCGGACACCAGTTTCGCTGACGAAATAACGGAACCGAGCGAGGTGCGGTCTAGTAGATTTGCGAGATCGTCCAGCTCTTGGTTGCTCAATTCCAGGACATCGGCTAGCACAATCTTAAGCGCAGAAGGAGCATGCTCCAATGCCTCACGGATAAGACGCAACGAAAGTCGCTTTGCGCGAGACTCTGAGGATATGCCCGGCAAAGCCTGCACGGCTACTACATCAAAAAGATCCCTTTTAGCTTTCTCTAGCTTCGTAACTGGTCCATCGGGAAATGGATATACCTTCTCCGCCTTCCAGGACTCGACAACTTCCCGAAGTCGATCGGCGGCACGAGCTTTAAAGTGCTTCCGCATTTGCTCACGAGCCGCCTCGACGACCGGTCCACTCCGGTCATGACCCAGGTCGGCCAAATGCGCATTACTTGCATCAAACTCAGCCCAACTAACATACGCCGCGAAGAAGAACTGTGGCGCATGTATTGCGGGTCGTATGTCGGTAATGGCGAACCCTTCGGCGTCGCACAGGATGAGTTCGCGAGGAAAGTCGCTCTTCCATTCTATGATCTGCAACTGCGGTAGCGGAGCTGCAAACCCTTCACCGGGTACCAGTTCGTAGTCTGTGGCACGTTCGATGGCTTCGCTCGGGTTTAGAGTGAAGCCATCGTAAGTGATCGTTATGCCTTTAAAGCGCAAGAGATGTCGAGCAAATTCTCTCGTCAATCGCGCTTTCGCTTTCTTGGTATCAAGTCCCGTCAGCGGAGTAGAAGAACCAGAGATCCTCACCCTGGTTCCGCAAGCCGCTTGCGCAGGCCCCGAGTTTCTGATCGTAAACTTCTCAGGCCGTGCAGCATCAGCTGTAATTACAGATTCGAATCTGCCGTCTATGTCATCGGCCGTACTGATCCACTCAACGCGGTTGCCCAGGGCGAACGCCCTAAAACGCCCCTGCCCGTTTCGGCCATGAATTGGACGCTGTTTCACCTCGGTTCTTAGAATACCAAGTTTCCAAGATCCGCCAAGATTCTTAAACGCCGACTCGCATTTGGAAGCTGGGATCCCAGTTCCGTCGTCAGTGACGGTGACCGCAACGATGCCGCCCATGCTATTACGGTCGAACGTAACGCTGACGTTGTCGGCCTCTGCGTCCAAGCCGTTCCAGATGAGCTCAATTATCGCATGGACGGGTTGAGTGCGCCGCATCAGGCGTGTTATATGGTCGCGTTGCACAGAGACCAGCACGTCGGTCATGCTCACATTCTGTCGGATATGGCGCGTTGTTGCATGACCTTTTGTGGACAGCGCCTCCTGGAAGCTCGCCCCTCAGGCATCACCAGCCGAGGCTATCGAGATCTATGGCGTCAGTGAGAGGATTGCGCGAAGCTAGATCGGCGAGGTGCTTACGTGCCCTCTGCTCTGCCGAATTGGGCTGTTTTAGATCAAGGGGCGGCGGCGCTCAGGCCGCTGCGCGGCCCCGCGCCAGGCCGCCCGGAGCGTGCGGCGTGGGCGCCGGTCACCGGACGGCCGCGCCGGGCCGCGCGCCGCGCCACGCCCGCCGGCCCCGCCCCGACCGCTCACCGCAAGGGCGCGCCGCCGCCCTGCCCAGTCGACGCCGAAGCCTCCATAGCCCGTTCGGCGACGAGGGCCAGGGCGTGAGTCTGCTCGGCCCGTTCGGCGACGAGCACCAGGGCGTGACTGTGGTCGAGCGCCGTTGGAGTCGTCAGGGGAGTTGCCGGAAGATCGGTTGAGCGTGCGCTACTGGGGAACCCCGTGGTTCCCCAGGCCCCTCCTGGAGCCGGAGGGCGCTCCCGCGCGATTCTGTCTGTCACGGGTTGCGCGCCGTTCGCGCGGGAGCACCCTCCGGACCGGTTCGGTCGTCGGTCAGGGAGGGAAGTGGCGCGGATGTCCGTCGATGACACCCCAAGCGCAAAGGTTTCAAGATCCGGAAAATGCGCGGAATCACATCCGCTCCCAAGATGAGAGCTGGCAGATTCTTCGCAGGTCAGAGGGTGTGCGCCTCGGTAATCCGTGACGCACTGTAAATCCGTCGGCTTAGCCTACGCAGGTTCGAACCCTGCACCCGCCACACCAGTGAAAACAGCCCCTGACCAGGCGTAACCCGGTCAGGGGCTGTTCTCGTTGTGTCCGGCTGTATCGGGCTGTGAGTGGCCCTCTACGAGGGGCCGGGCCAAATACGGGCCGAAGTTTCAGCCGTCCTTTGGCCTGGTCGCCTCAGCAATTCGCCGCTTGGCGTCGTCCTCCTGCCCGGCCACGCACTTGGCGTACACCCGCAGCAGGACGGCGACACTGTGCCCGGCCCACTCGGCCACCTGAGCCGCCGGCACCCCAGCCCCGAGCCACGTGGACACGGCCGCATGCCGCAGCGCGTACGGCGTCTCGGCCAGCGGCGAGGCTGCCTCATGGGGGCTGAGTGCCATCTGACGAGCCTTGTGCCACATGCCGAGGTACGTCCGGTCGGTCATGATCCCACCCCGCGGCCCGACGAACAGGCGCCCCTCTGGCTGGATGTTGAAGGCCTTGATGTGGTGGCGCAGCAGCGTCACAAGCTCGGGATGGATGGGCACCGACCGCGTCTCGCCCGGGGCCCGGTGCTTGAGCGGCTGCTTGTCCCGCGGCTTCCCGCTGTTGGTCCACCGGGAACCGCTACGAGGCTCAGCGTGCGTCAGCCGCATCTCGCCCCACCCGTCGTCGGGCAGGCTCACCAGGTGATCCCGTCGCAAGTCGACAGCCTCCTCGGGGCGGAGCGCGGCGTAGTACATGACGGCGTAGAACCCCACCATGCGCTCACCGCGCTTGCCCTGGGCCCGGACGGCATCGAGGAGCCGCCGCGCCTGGTCGGGATTGGCGACCACCCGCAGGTCCAGCGTCTGCGCCACTCGAGGCCGAGTCCACTTCACCAAGGTCAGCGGGTTGACCGCCAGGATCCGCCGCTCACAGGCGTACTCCATGGCGTTGTTGAACGTCGCCCGCTTCCTGGTCGCCGTACTGCCGGCGGCCGGTGACCCGTCTTGCTTCCTGCTCAGCCGGTCGAGCACCTGGCGCGCGATCTGCGGCCCCTGCCGATCCGGTGCCAGTTCCCGCATGTCGATCGTGTTCCGTTCCAGCCAGCGCAGCGCGGGGAGCAGGTGCTCCGGCGGCTCGCCCCCGTTCTGGTGACGCCCGCTGTAGGCCCAGCCCCGCAGAGCCTCACGAAGGAGCGTCCCCGCCGGGGCACCCTTGGACGAGGTGAGCAGCACTTCTGTCGCGTCTGTCAGGGCCTCAGCGATGCCCCGCCGATGGTTGGGCGAGGCGTACGACCACTTCGCGGCGCAGTAGTCGACAGAGAAGGCGTACCAGGTGATCGCATCCTCGTCGCGCTGCCACGACACCGGGCGACCAGTCTTGAGGCTGAACGCCTCACCCTTGCGAGCTGCACTGACCAGAGAGGACCGGAAGCTATCCGCCTGAGCCTTGTTGCGAAGCGACTCCTTCCACCGCTTCTTACCGACCTTCCACCGGACGATGTAGCTGGTGGTGCGCTTGCCCTTATAGACCTCGGTCTGGTGGACAACGACGTCGTACGTGGTGTCGTCCATCAGGCGGCCTCCTCGCAGGCAGCCAGCCACCGGTCAAGGTCACGTCGCCGGATGCGAAGGCTGCCGTTCGGCAGCACCAGGCAGACGGGCGCCCGGCCCTTCTGCCGCCACTCGTAGAACGTGGACCGGGAGATCTGCAGCTCCTCACAGAGCTGCGAGACGGTGAGCTGGTCCCGGGCGGTGGACACGGTCAAGTGAGGCTCCCTTGCACGTGATCGTTCGGGGTGAGGGCAGGCATGGGCTTGCCGGTGAGTGCGGCGGTGAGGAGTGCTTCACCGGGGGTCATGCCTTGGCCGAGGTAGCGCCAGTGCGCGACGACGAGGACCTGGTCGTCGTCGAAGGGGAGGCGTCCGGTGGTGATGTCGTCGTGTTGGTGCTGGTTGTGGTCGATGCGGGCGGCGCGGAGCGCGCCGAGGGTGGTGGAGTAGCGGCGGGACTTGGACGAGAAGTGGCCGCGGAAGCCGAGCATGTGGGCCCACTCGGCAAGCCGCAGCCCCGCGAACTCCTCGACGGCGCCCAGTCGAAGGCATTCGGCGATGAGTCGCCGGGCGTGGCCGCTGACGGGCAGGTCGGTCAGTTCGTCGGTGGGGCGTATGCGGCGGTCGAGGGTGCCGACGCATTCGGCGGCTTTGGTGGCGTACTTGGCGATGTAGCC
>NZ_JBEZJP010000544.1:0-4582 GCF_040653175.1 Actinomadura sp. NPDC048032 | reverse complement strand
CGCTACGACAAACTCGCCGCCCACTACCGCGCCGTGGTCACCATCGCCAGCCTCATCCTCTGGCTCAACCACGATCCACAAAACAGGCCCTAGGCCCGAACGAGAGGAATCGACGGGCGGGCGTGCCGTGACTGGCACGCCCGCCCGATGGCGGCGCGGAGCGCTACGTGATCGGCGCCTTCCAGGTCGCCTCCCAGGTCTGCGGCCCGACGATGCCGTCGACGTTCAGCCCCTTCTCCTGCTGGAAGGCCGCGCAGACCTCCTCCGAGCGGGTGCCGTAGATCCCGTCGACCACGAGGCTCGTCCAGCCGCGCTTGAACATCTTGTCCTGCCAGGTGCGGACGTCGTCGCCCTGCATCAGGGCGAGGAACCGGCCCGGCCAAGGCGGAGCCTGCACCGCTTCCTGAACGCTCTGCTGGGTCATGCTGATCGCCTCCTCACGGGTTGGCGGATTGATTCACTTGTTCGCGCTCGCGGGCCGCCGATCGCCGTCGCCGCTCGGCGCCGGCACCGCCGTCGGCACGGACGTCGTCGCCGTCGCCTGCGGAACCGTCTCCCGCGGCGTCTTCGGATCGGCGGTCCCGTGAACGCCTTCCAGCACTTCGCGGCCCTGCTTGTCCACGAAGTTGGTGAACAGCTCCTGCGAGTAGCCGAGCAGGACCGCCCAGGCGATGATCTGGCCCGACGAGTCGAGGGCGCTGAGCCCCGGGACGAACTCGCCGCGCAGGAGCAGGAGCCCGAGCACGGCCACGAGCGCGCCGGTGGGAAGTTTCAGGAGTGCCAGAGCCACGGGGATGCCGAAGGAGGTCGTGGATCCCCTGACCTTCCGCAGAGCGGAGGCGGCCGCGATACAGGCCGCCGTGACCCCGGCGATCTCGACGATGGCGTAGTCCCCAGGCGACGCGACCGAGCCTGGGGAAGGCAGGGGCGACGCGCTGGAGGTTCTGCTGGGACAGGCGACCTGGTTCCCCGGCGTGAAGCACAGCGGCACGGCCGACTTCCAGATGGCCCCGGCCACGGCGATGCCGCACGCGAGGCAGAACAGGCCGAGCGCGGTGAGCCAGACGAGGCGCGCGAAGTTCGCCGCGCGCAGCCTCTCCTTGAGAGAGGCCTCCCGCGCGGCGTCGACCGCGTCCAGCACGGCCGACAGCGCCGGGGCCGACGGCGTGGAATCGTCGGTGCCGCGCGTCGCCGTCCACCAGTGTTGCCGGCTTCCCGTGACCTGGGCGGCGTGGTTCGCCGACCCCGCCTGCTGCAGTTCCCACGCGGCCTTCTCGGCGGCGATGCGGCGGGTGTCGTCCGGGGGGAGATGCTGCTTGATGATGGCGAACAGGTCCGGCAGGTGAGGTGCGAGTTCCTCGGGGGGAAGCGTCCGCAACCACATGGTGCGTGCGGAGTTGACGTACATCTGCGCCGCTGCCACATGCGACGCGCTCCGGCCCCGAGGGTGCTCGTCGATGTCGAGGACCCGGCGGGCATCGTCCAGGGCCTGGAAGGCGTTCGAGACGAGTTGCGCCTGCTCGGTGGAGCGGGGGCGCGCGCACTTCGAGTTCAGCTGCGCGTCCAGTTCCCGGACGTTCGCGTGCACTCCCTCGCAGAGGACCCAGGACGTCCGCTCACGGTTCCACTCGTGTATCCGCGACGCGATCGGCATCCGCGCCAGCCAGCGCCACATCGACACCCCTCGGTACGGCACTCGCCCGTGCACCGCCCTCGATCCCCACGCTATTCGGGCGTCTCGGCCGCCGGGATCCATGGCGCGTACATTCTGCGCCACGGTCGTCCCTACCGCCCGGCCGGCTGCGCAAGGCCGCGCCACCCGGGGGTGACGCCCGCGAAAGCCACCGAACACCGCCGGCGCCATCCGGTGGATGGGCACCGGCGATCGGCGGTGACGCGTCGGGCGGGCCGACCCGGGCGGTCAGTCCTGGATGGTGATCTCGGTGGTCACCGGGGACGGGCCGAGCACCCAGGTGGCGGTGATCCTCACCTTCGTCCCGATCGGGACGGACCGGTCCACCCCGACGGGGAAGCTTCGCCCGACGTCGGAGGACGACAGCTGCAGCTCGGGCGGGACGGTGACGCCCGGGGTGTCGCTCGTCAGCTTGATCACGGCGCCGAACGGGTGCCAGACGTCGCCGAGTCCCACCACGCCGTAGTTCGGCCAGTAGCCGGGCGTGTTCCGGATCTCCCTGACCTGGCCGACGGAGAACTGCTTGGGCACCCCGATCAGGCTGGAGGTCATCACGTTGTTGCCGAGGTCCGCCGTCATCCCGACGTGGCGCGGGCTCCTGTCGGCGGAGACGCTGATCGGGAACGTGGCGCTGGTGGCGCCCGCGGGCACGACGACGTAGGGCGCGGAGTAGGCGGTCCCGTTCCAGGTGGGGTCGTTGCGGATGTCGACGGCGAGCCCGCCGACGGGCGCCGGTGACTGGATGCGCACGGTGCCGGTGACCGTCGTGCCGGTCACCGCGATCGCCTCCCCGTACTGCTGCTTGACCCAGAAGTTCGTCACCCCTTGCTCCCGCCAGTCCGGCGGTACCACGGTGATCGCCGTTTCCGCCGCGGTGCCGTTGGCGGACGCCTGCAGCCGCGTCGCGGTGGTCTCGCTTACCGACTCCACCCGGATCGGGAAGGTGACGGTCTGCTTGCCCTCCGGCACGGTGACCTTGCGCCCGGTCGATCTGGCGTAGTTCGGATCCCCGAACTCGGTCAGGTCGCGCAGCTCGACGACGGTCCCGCCGGCGGGCGCGGGCTCGGTCAGGGTGACCTTCTGGAGCGCCTCCTGCCCGGCGCTGATGGTGGACGGTGTGACGCTCGTCGACTCGACGGCGACGGCCGCCGCCCGCGCGGCGAGGGGGGTCGCCAGGCCGAGCAGCAGCGGCGCGGCGGCCAGCACGGCGGCGCGGCGGCCCACGGCCGCTTTGGAGAGGTTTGCCATGATCGCTATCCAAAGATCAACGAGGGTCGTTCCGCCAGGTCAAGACGCTGCACGTCAGACACTCGTAATAACCAGTAGGCGATCTGTCCCAGGAGACCCGTGCGTTCGAAAGCCCCGCCCGGGCCCCGATCTCCCGGCCTGACAAGCCCCGCTCGCCGGGCCGGGAGGCTGGGCCGAGGAAGGCGGCGGCGTCCGGTGGGCCGCCGGGGACGGGGAGAGTTACCTGGTCGTGATCCATGGGTTCCGCCTCTGTAGACTCGATGACCAGAAACGCCCGACCCCGATCCGAGGAGCGCCCACTCGTGGCTCTTGTCGTGCAGAAGTACGGTGGCTCCTCCGTCGCCGACGCCGAAGGCGTCAAGCGGGTCGCCCAGCGCATCGTCGCAACGAAGAAGGCGGGCAACGACGTGGTCGTCGTGGTCTCCGCCATGGGCGACACGACGGATGACCTCATCGACATGGCCAAGCAGGTCAGCCCCCTGCCGCCCGGCCGTGAGCTGGACATGCTGCTCACCGCCGGCGAGCGGATCTCGATGGCGCTGCTGGCCATGGCCATCGCGAACCTGGGCCACGAGGCCCGCTCGTTCACCGGCTCCCAGGCCGGTGTGATCACCGACGGCTCGCACGGCAAAGCCAAGATCATCGATGTGACGCCGGGACGGATCCGGACCGCGCTGGACGGCGGCTCGATCTGCATCGTGGCCGGATTCCAGGGCGTCTCGCAGGGGACCAAGGACATCACGACGCTCGGCCGCGGCGGGTCCGACACCACGGCCGTCGCGCTCGCGGCGGCGCTGGACGCCGACGTCTGCGAGATCTACTCCGACGTCGACGGCGTCTTCACCGCCGACCCGCGCATCGTGACCGCCGCGCGCAAGATCCCGAAGATCTCCTACGAGGAGATGCTGGAGATGGCGGCCAGCGGGGCGAAGATCCTGCATCTGCGCTGCGTGGAGTACGCGCGCCGCTACAACATCCCGATCCACGTGCGGTCCTCGTTCAGCCAGAAGGTGGGGACGTGGGTCGTCGACAGCAGCGAGATCGAAGGACAGGACATGGAGCAGGCGATCATCTCCGGCGTCGCGCACGACCGGAGCGAGGCCAAGATCACCGTGGTCGGGGTGCCCGACAAGGTCGGTGAGGCCGCCACGATCTTCACGGTGCTGTCCGAGGCCGAGATCAACATCGACATGATCGTGCAGAACGTGTCGGCGGCGTCGACCGGGCGCACCGACATCTCGTTCACGCTGCCGTCCACCGACGGGCAGAGCGCCCTCACCGCGCTGAACAAGCTCAAGGAGAAGATCGGCTTCGAGTCGCTGCGCTACGACGACCGCATCGGCAAGGTGTCGCTGATCGGCGCCGGGATGCGCTCGCACCCGGGCGTCACCGCGTCGCTGTTCGGCGCGATCGCCGAGGCCGGCGTGAACATCGAGATGATCTCCACCTCGGAGATCCGGATCTCGGTCGTCGTCGCCCAGGACGACATCGACACCGCCGTCGCCGCCGCGCACCGCGCCTTCGACCTGGACGCCGAGCAGGTCGAGGCCGTCGTCTACGGGGGCACCGGCCGCTGACCGAACGCCGAAGCGGGCCGCACGGGTCTCCGTGCGGCCTGATCGGCGGCGCGGCGCCCATCCC
>NZ_JBEZJP010000543.1:0-4585 GCF_040653175.1 Actinomadura sp. NPDC048032 | reverse complement strand
GGTCCACGACCGTGTTGCGGTCGGTGGGGCGGTTCCCGAGGGAGAGCTGAGGCCACTGCCTGGAGAGTTCCTGGCGGCTGCGCTCGCTCCAGGCGCGGGCCTCGTCCCCGCGGGTCTTGTAGAAGTTGAGCGCGTACCCGCCGGTGTGGACGCGCAGGAGCGTGAACCCGCCCGGGTACTCCTTGACCGCCCCGACCTCCTGCTGGACGACCCGGGGCGCGAGCGGGAAGACGGAACGCTGGTTGCGGTGCGTGTGCCCCGCGTGGTGGAGGAAGACGCCGGGCGCCCGGTTGTAGGCCGTGAGGATCCGCAGGGACTGGCCCGCGTCGAGGGAATGGGCCCCGGTGACGGCGAGCGGGTCGTTCTCGGTGAAGAGCGGGTGGTGGCCGAAGACGAGGGTGGGGCGCTCCGGGTCCTTCTTCAACTCCGCCTCGAACCAGGAATGCTGCTCCGCCGAGAGGCCGCCGGAGTCGCCGCCGTCGCCGGGCTTGTCGTAGGTGTCGAGCCCGATGACGCGCAGGCCCCGCAGGTCGTGGGAGAAGTACGTCCGGTCGGACGTCGAGAACGCGTCCTTGAAGCAGTCGTTCCCCTGGTGCTCACCTGGGCTGCACCCTGCGTAGGGCGCCCCGGTGTGCGCCCGGTCGTGGTTGCCGCGGGCCACCAGGTAGGCGTCGCCCAGGGTCCCGAAGGTGTCGAGGATGCTCTTGGCGCTCGCGAGATCGGCGGGGGCGGCCTCGCTCGACACGTCCCCGGCGGCGAGGAGGAAGTGCGCACCCCTGGCCCGCGCGTCGGCGATGAGGGCGTGCGCCATCACCTCGGGATAGGGCGGGTGGCCGGGCACCTGCTCGATGCCTCTGATCCAGGGGAGCTGGCCGACCAGCCCGGCCACGGTCTCGCCCAGGTGCAGGTCGTTGCAGAGGGCGACCGAGAAGAGGTGGCGGCCTGGAGGCGGTTGCGGGGTCGTGAAGGCGAAGACGTCCCCGTGGGGGGTGCCCGCCGCTTGGCCCGCGGCCAGCCAGGTGGGCGCGGCGTCCCGTCCTCTGGAGCGGGCCCTGTAGTAGTAGGTGCGCCCGGGCTCCAGGCCGGTCAGCTCCACGTAGTGGTACGGGGTGCCGGCGGGGCCGTACGCGACGCCGGTGAGGCGGGACGGGTGCGTCCCGTAGAGGACCTCGGCGTCGGACGGCGCGGGTCGCATCCGCCCCAGGCCGTCGTCCGTCCCGGGGACGCCCGTGTACCAGGTGAGGACGGCCGTCGTCTCCGTGACGGTGACCAGTTCGAGGTTCACCGGCCGGACGTCGTCCGAGGCCCGCGCGGACGCCGCCTCGACGGCGGGCAGGAGCGAGGCGCCCGCGACGACGGCGCTCCAGCGCAGGAGCGCCCGGCGGGAGGGCCGGCAGCAGATCACGACCGTCACGGTCGCAGCACGAGGCCCCCCGCGCCAGACCCAAAGTCACCACGATCGACAGACCCGGCCGCCGACCGGCGAACCACCCGAAAGCCCCGGCCCGTCGGCTTCCGAAGGACACCGACCGTCCGCGCAGGCCGACCACCCGCGCAGGCCCACCCGCCGCGTGAGCCGACCCACCACGGGGGGTCAGCTCACCACGGGGTCAGGGCATCACCGGAGTTACGGCATGACGGCCTGGAGGCGCTCCTCGCGGAGGCGTCCGGCCCACGAGTCGTCCAGCGGGGGGAGGTCCCTCCCGACGGCCCAGCGGAGCAGCAGGTCGGCCAGGCCGGGGTTGCGGACGAGCGCCGGGCCGTGCATGTAGGTGCCGAGGACGCGGCCGCTGTAGGCGCCCTCGAAGCCGTTCCCGTCGCCGTTGCCGACGCCGTGCAGCACCTTCGCGAAGGGGCGCGCGTTCGGGCCGATGTGCGTGACGCCCTGGTGGTTCTCGAAGCCGGTGATGCGCGGGACGTTCAGCTCGCCCGCGACGTCCCCGACGATCTCGCCGACGGCGCGCTGCTCGCCGCGCCCGGAGCGGATGTCGAGCAGGCCGAGGCCCGGCACGGGCTGGCCCTCCTCGCCGCCGAACTCGTGGCCGAGCAGCTGGTAGCCCGCGCAGACCGCGAACACGACCGCGCCGGACTGCACGGCCCGCGCGAGGCCGCCGTCGCCCCGCAGCCGCTGCGCCGCGAGGATCTGCGGCCGGTCCTCGCCGCCGCCGAGCAGGTAGATGTCGCCGTCGGCGGGCACGGGCTCGTCGGACCGGAGGCTGACGGTCTCGGTGGGGATGCCGCGCAGCGCCGCGCGCCGCTCCAGGACGATCGTGTTGCCCTGGTCGCCGTAGGTGCTGAGCAGGTCCGGGTAGATCCAGACGATTTTGATGCGGTCAGACGACACGGCCGTACCTCGTTCGGATGGTCTGGAAGGCGGTGTAGTTGGCGATCACGTCCAGATGCCCGGGCGGGACGGCCATGACCGCCTGGTCGATGTCGTCCACCACCGTGAAGGACACCTCGGCGGCCTCCAGCCGGGCGGCGAGGTCGATGCGGCGCTCGCCGGTCACCCACACGGGGCGGCCCTGCAGGATGCGGTAGTCGACGTCCCACAGCCAGGACGTGTCGCGGCCGTCGGGGCCCTGCGCGTTGATCGACAGCGCGACGGGGCCGGGCGCGGGCTGCAGGACGTCGAACGCCTCCAGCCATCCGGCGGGGTTCTTCGACAGCAGCAGCCGGATCGAGCGGCCCTGGTGCTCGACCGTCGTGTACCGGCCGGCGACGGAGGTGACCTGCGACAGCAGCGGGAGGGCCTGCTCGGGCGGCACCCCGAACTGCGCGACGACCGCGAGGGCGATCAGGGCGTTCGAGCGGTTCGCGCGGCCGGGCAGGGACAGGCCCGTGAGGGAGTACGCCCGGCCGTCGGGCGCGGTGATCGTGTCGCCGCGCAGCGCCCAGTCGGGGCGGGGGCGGGCGAAGTGGCACTGCCGGCAGCGCCAGTCGCTGTCCTCGTCGGTGTCCTGACGGTCGAGGGGGCCGCCGCACTCGGGGCAGCACCAGGAGTCCTCGCGCCAGTGCTGGCCCGCGGCGACCCAGGTGACGCTCTTGGCCGTGGACGCGCCCCAGGTGACCAGCGGGTCGTCGCAGTTGGCGATGACGTGGCTGGTCGGGGACGCCTCCAGCGCGCGCCGCCACTTGCCGGCCAGCAGCCAGATCTCGGCGGCGCGGTCCATCTGGTCGCGGCTGAGGTTCATCAGGGCGACGATGTTCGCCCCGGTCTCCCTCAGGACCATCGGGACGTACTTCTCGTCGCACTCCAGCACGCCGTAGCGCGCGGACGGGGCGGACGCCAGCGCGGACACGTGCCCGGTCGGCATGTTCGCGCCGAACGCGTTGGTGGCGACCTCGCCGAGCGGCGTCATGGCCGAGGTGATCAGCCGGGTCGTCGTCGTCTTGCCGTTGGTGGCGCTGACGAGGACGAGCTTGCGGTCCTTGGCGAGCCTGGTCAGCAGCTCGGGGTCGAGTCGGAGGCCGACCCGGCCGCCGATCACCGAGCCGTCCCCGCGGCCCGCCATTCGGGACATCTTGGCGGCCGTACGACCGAGCGCGACGGCCAGCTGCGAACGCAGCGGAAGATCGCTCATGGACTCCGTCTTCTCTGGATGCGCCGGGAAACCGCTCCGAGCCTAGCCGCTGAGTGCGACGCTCGCGGCGCGCCCGGCGGTTCGAGGGACGTCCGTCACACCATTGGGGCACAATGTGAGCAGCATCACAACGATCCCGGTAAACCACTGGCAGCAATCTTGACCAGTACCAACATGTCGTGATTGCGTGCGACCTCCGACTGCGGTGCGCCGGATTACCAACCACGCGTCCAAGAACGGCGTCACCCACTACTTTTGTCGGGAGCCCCGCTGATGATCGCGGGGAGCGGTGCCCGCCCGGGCGGCGGGCCTGGATCGCAAGCGTGGACAAGCGGCTAAAAGGCGAGGTCTGAGCGATGCAGTGTCCGACGTGCGGGAATGACACGCCTGGGACGCTCGGCAAGTGTTCGCACTGCGAGGCGCCGATCGACGTGTACTCGGTCGGTCCCTCCGTCCCGCTGGCGTCGCCGGTCGCGGAGGCCGCCCCGGCGGGCGTCCCGGCCGGCGCCGACACGTTCGGCGACCGGACGATGACGGCCCCGCCGTCCTGGGCCTCCGGCCCGCAGGGCGCGCCCGAGCCTCCGGCGCAGCCGCCGATCCGGCTGTCGGCCGAGCCGCCGATCCGGCTGTCCGTGGAGCCGCCCGCCACCGCCTCGGCGCCGACGCCCGCCGTCGCGTCCCCGCTGCCGTCCCCCGACCCCGACGACACCGCGGCCTGGACGTTCGACCCCGACGCCGACGACGACTCCGGCGCCTTCGCCGCCCCGCCCTCGCAGCCCTCGTGGGCCGGCGGGCAGCAGGCGCCGCCCGCCGCGGAGCTCCCCGCCCCGGCCTCGGCGTCGAACCCGTTCGGTCTCCAGGACCAGGCCCCCCGCGCGGAGTCGATCGTCCCGGACTCGTGGTTCGCCCAGCCGCGCAAGCCCGAGGCGCCGGACGCCGACGCCACGCAGGCGTGGGGCCAGCAGCCCCCCGGCGGCCCGCAGTTCCCCGCCCTTCCCGAC
>NZ_JBEZJP010000542.1:0-4594 GCF_040653175.1 Actinomadura sp. NPDC048032 | reverse complement strand
GTTCTGCGCTGCGTTCTGCGGGCCGCCGTCTATTCGGTGCCGATCGGGCTGCGTCCGATTCCGGTACTCGGTCTGCTCGCGGGTGGGCCGCGAGGGGACTCTGCCCAAGAGGGCATCTCGGTAAACCGATGGGTGTCTGGACTGTCACCGCGCGGAAACCGCCTTCTACCGCCACGGGCGACCCCGTTCCGACATGGGACGGACGGTGGCGGGTAGCGCGGATAGCGGGGCCGCGGGACGCCCCTTCGACGCCCTGGGGGAGGACCCGGCGAGGGCCGAGGCGGGGAAGGCGGCTGACGGATGCGCGTGCTGGTGACCGGATGGCCGAGCTTCCTGCACGGTGAGGCGACGGCCGGCGACGTCCTGGCGATGGAGGCCGTGCGGGCGGCGCTGACGCGGGCCGGGGTCGAGTGCCGCCTGGCGTGGAGCCCGGTCTTCCGGCCGGGCGGCCTGGACCTCGACCGGGCCGACCCCGCGTCCTACACCCATCTGGTGTTCGCCTGCGGGCCGCTCCACGGCCGGCAGGTGGAGGACCTCCACCGCCGCTACGCGGGGTGCACGCGCGTCGCCGTCGGCGTGTCGGTCGTCGATCCGGCCGACCCGGCGGTCACCGGATTCGACGCGGTCCTCGCGCGGGACGCTCCGGGCGGCGCGCCGCGCCGCGACCTGGCGGCGCTGCCCGCGACGCCCTCGGTGCCGGTGGCCGGGGTCGTGCTCGCGCCCGGGCAGGCCGAGTACGGCGACCGGCGGCGCCACGACCGCGTCGAGCGGGAGCTGGCCGACTGGCTCGCCGCCCGCGAGTGCGCCCGGCTGCCGCTGGACACGCGGCTCGATCCGCGCGACTGGCGCCTGTTCACGACGGCGGCCGAGCTGGAGTCGGCGCTGCGCAGGCTCGACGTGGTGGTCACGACGCGGCTGCACGGCCTCGTCCTGGCGCTGCGGCTGGAGCACGCGCGGGGCCGGTGGCGCTGCACGGCGCTGGAGACGACCGCGCCCTGACGGCCGTGACGCGGCCTGGGACGCGTGGAGGGCCCCGACACGCGCGAAGCGGCCCTGACATGCGGCACGCATAGGCATACGCCCGAGATGATCCAGAACCTCAGCGCGGCGGCGGGGGAACCCGTCTCGGTCTCCTTCACCCCCACGCTCGTGCCGATGAGCCGCGGAATCCTCGCCACCTGCACCGCGAAGGCGCGTCCCGGCGTCACCGCCGCCTCGCTGCGAGCCGCCTACGAGGAGGCGTACGCGGGCGAGCCGTTCCTCGGGCTGCTGCCCGAGGGGCAGTGGCCCGCCACGTCCATGACCCTCGGCGCGAACACCGTCCTCGTGCAGGTCGCGCTGGACGAGGCGGCCGGACGCGTCGTCGTGGTCGCCGCCGTCGACAACCTCACCAAGGGCACCGCGGGCGGCGCGGTGCAGAGCGCCAACCTCGCCCTCGGCCTCCCGGAAGAACTCGGCCTGACCACGATCGGAGTGTCCCCTTGAGCGTCACCGCCCCCCGGGGTTTCCGCGCCGCCGGCGTCGTCGCCGGGCTGAAGGACAGCGGCAACCGCGACCTGGCCCTCGTCGTCAACGACGGGCCGTCCCGCGCGGCCGCCGGCGTCTTCACCCGCAACCGCGTGCGGGCCGCGCCCGTGCTGTGGTCCGAGCAGGTCCTCAAGGGCGCCCGCGTCCGCGCCGTCGTGCTGAACGCGGGCGGCGCCAACGCCTGCACCGGCGCCGCCGGCTTCCAGGACACCCACGCCACCGCGGAGAAGGCCGCCGAGGTGCTGGACGACTCGGCGGGCGAGATCGCCGTCTGCTCCACCGGGCTGATCGGCGAGCGGCTGCCGATGGACCTGCTGCTGGCCGGCGTCGACAAGGCCGCCGCCGAGCTGTCGCGCGGAGACGGCGGGCTCGCCGCCGCCGACGCCATCCGCACCACCGACACCGTCGCCAAGATCTCCTTCCGGCAGGGCGCCGGCGGCTACATGATCGGCGCGATGGCCAAGGGCGCGGGCATGCTCGCCCCGTCCCTGGCCACCATGCTGTGCGTCGTCACCACCGACGCCGACCTGCCCGCCGACGCGCTGGACCGGGCGCTGCGCGCGGCCACCGGCGTCACCCTCGACCGGCTCGACGCCGACGGGTGCATGTCCACCAACGACACCGTGCTGCTGCTCGCCTCCGGCGCCGCCGAGGTCGTCCCGGACGAGGAGGAGTTCACCGCGCTGCTCACCGAGGTGTGCGGCGACCTCACCCGGCAGCTCCTCGTGGACGCCGAGGGCGCGTCCAAGGCCATCGCGATCGAGGTCGTCGGCGCCGCCTCCGAGGACGACGCGGTCACGGTCGGCCGCTCCGTCGCCCGCAACAACCTGCTCAAGTGCGCCATCCACGGCGAGGACCCCAACTGGGGACGGGTGCTGTCGGCCGTCGGCACCACCGACGCGGTGTTCGAGCCCGACCACCTCAACGTCGCCATCAACGGCGTGTGGGTGTGCCGGAACGGCTCGTTCGGCGACGACCGCGACAAGGTCGACCTGCGTCCCCGCGACGTGACGATCACCGTCGACCTGTCCGCCGGGCCGCACAGCGCCACCGTCTGGACGACCGACCTCACGGCCGAGTACGTCCACGAGAACTCGGCGTACTCCACATGAGCGCCGTCACCCCGGGCGCGCAGATGCGCAAGAACCGGCTCGGCGTGATGGACAAGGCCGAGACCCTGATCAAGGCGCTGCCGTGGCTGGAGCGCTTCCACGGCAAGACCGTCGTGATCAAGTACGGCGGGCACGCGATGACCGACGAGCGACTGCGGCACTCCTTCGCCGAGGACGTGGTGTTCCTGCGCTACGCCGGGCTGAGGCCGGTCGTCGTGCACGGCGGCGGCCCGCAGATCAACGCGGCGCTGGCCCGCAACGGCATCGACTCGACCTTCACCGCCGGCCTCCGGGTCACCACCCCGGAGGCCATGGAGGTCGTCCGGATGGTGCTGACCGGGCAGGTCCAGCGCGACGTCGTCGGCCTGATCAACCGGCACGGCCCGTTCGCGCTCGGCATGTCCGGCGAGGACGCGAACCTGTTCACCGCCGAGCGCAAGCACGCGGTCGTGGACGGCGCGCGCGTCGACATCGGCCAGGTCGGCGAGATCGTCGAAGTGCAGGTCGGGGCCGTGCGCGCGCTGCTGGACGACGGCCGCATCCCGGTCATCTCCAGCGTCGCGCGCGGCGACGACGGCGAGGTCTACAACGTCAACGCCGACACCGCCGCCGCCGCGCTGGCCGTGGCGCTGGACGCGGCGAAGCTCGTCGTCCTCACCGACGTCGAGGGCCTGTACGCGGACTGGCCGGACAGCGACGACGTCATCGACCGGCTCACCGCCGACGAGCTGGCCGTCCTGCTGCCGGACCTGTCGGCGGGGATGGTGCCCAAGATGGAGGCCTGCCTGGCGGCCGTGCGCGGCGGCGTCCCCCAGGCCCACGTCCTGGACGGCCGCGTCCTGCACTCGCTGCTGCTGGAGATCTTCACCGACGAAGGGATCGGAACGATGGTGCTGCCCAGTCTCGCGGGCGCCGCCGGAGCGGAGGCGACCCCGTGAGCGACCTGAGGGAGCGGTTCGAGGCGGCGTTCATGCCGAACTACGGCGTCCCGCCCCTGGCGCTCGCGCGCGGCGAGGGCTGCCGGGTGTGGGACGCCGGCGGCCGCGAGTACCTCGACCTCATCGCGGGGATCGCGGTCAGCTCGCTCGGGCACGCCCACCCCGCGCTCGTCGAGGCGGTGGCGTCCCAGGCCGCGACCATCGCGCACACGTCCAACCTGTTCCTGAACGAGCCGGAGGTGCTGCTCGCCGAGCGGCTGCGGGAGCTGCTGGGCGGCGACGGGAAGGTCTTCCTCGCCAACAGCGGCACCGAGGCGAACGAGTGCGCGCTCAAGCTCGCCCTCAAGTACGGGAAGGCGAACGGGCGGCCGTACGTCGTCGCGGCCGAGAACGGTTTCCACGGCCGGACGCTCGGCGCCCTGAGCCTGACCGGCAAGGCCGCGATCCGGGAGCCGTTCGGGCCCTTCGCGATCGACGTCCGGTTCGTCCCGTACGGGGACGCGGGCGCGCTCGACGCCGCGGTGGACGAGGGCTGCGCGGCGGTGTTCCTGGAGCCCACGCAGGGCGAGGCCGGGGTCGTCCCGCCGCCGGACGGGTACTTCGCCGCCGTCCGCCGGATCTGCGACGCGGCGGGCGCGCTGTTCGTCGCCGACGAGATCCAGTCCGCGATCGGCCGCACCGGCCGCTGGTTCGCGTTCGAGCACGAGAACGCCAGACCCGACGTCCTCACGCTCGCCAAGGGCCTCGGCGGCGGCCTGCCGGTCGGGGCGTGCGTCGCCTTCGGTCCCCACGGCGACCTGTTCACCAAGGGAGACCACGGCAGCACGTTCGGCGGAAACCCGATCGCCGCGGCCGCCGCCCTCGCCGTCCTCACCACCATCGAGAAGGACGGCCTGCTCGCCAACGCCGCCTCCGTGGGGGAGACCCTGGCCGCGGGGCTCGACGCCGTCGACCATCCGCTGTTCGCGGGCGTGCGGGGCCGCGGCCTGTGGCGGGCCGCCGTGCTGACCGGGCCCC
>NZ_JBEZJP010000541.1:0-4597 GCF_040653175.1 Actinomadura sp. NPDC048032 | reverse complement strand
GCTGGACCTCGTCCAGGCGCTTCAGCAGGCCGGCGAGGAGCGCGTCCTTGTCGGCGAAGTGGTCGCCGCTTCGGGACGCCGTCCCCGATGAGCGGCACCCGCACGACCGGCTGGCCGGCCTGCCCGCCGGCCAGCCGCGGCACGAGGGACACCCCGAGGCCGTTGGCGACCAGGGCCCAGATCACCGACCAGGTCGTGACGTTGTGCGCGATCCGCGGCGTGAACCCGGCGGCGGCGCAGTAGGCCATGACCTGCTGGTGGTGGGCGCAGCCGTGGACGCTGATCCACGGCTCGCCCGCGGCGTCCTCCAGCCGGACGCGGTCGCGCAGCGCCAGCGGATGCCCCGCCGGGACGATGAGGTCGAGCGCCTCCTCCAGCAGCGGCTCGCGGTCGAAGCGCGGATCGCCCGCCGGCGGCGCGCCGGGGGTCGGCTCGATCACCGCGATGTCGGTCTCCCCCGCCGCGAGCAGCCCGACGGCCTCGTCGGTGTCGCACTCGCGGACCTCGACCGCGAGGTCCGGGTCGTCCCGCAGCAGGGCGCCGGCGGCGGGGGCGACGAGCCCCGAGACGGCCGTGGTGAACCCGCACATGCGCAGCGGCCCCGCCGCCCCGGCGCGGTGCGACTCCAGGTCGGCCAGGGCCTCCTCCCACCGGGCGAGGAGGCCGTCGGCGTGCCCGATCAGCAGGTGCGCGGCCGGGGTCAGCCGCACCCGGCGGCCCTGCGGCTCCAGCAGCGGCACCTTCAGCTCCCGCGCCAGCTCGCGCAGGTGGTGGGAGACCGCCGAGGGCGTCAGGTGCATCGCCTCCGCCGCGGACGTGACGGTCCCGTACTGGTGGACGAGCCTCAGCATGTGCAGCCGGCGCAGGTCGATCATGCAAGCATCTTGCACGGTTCCCTGCGGAAATCTGAAATGGACGGAAACGTTCGCCCCGCCGCAGACTGCTGCCATGAGCGAACCGACCACTCTCGTTTCCCGGCACCTCACCAGCGACGGCGTCGTCACCTGGACGCGCTGCGCCTGCGGGCGGCTGCGGATGGACCTCGTCCCGGCGGGCGGCGGGCGGGGCCTGGCCGCGGGCCCGTGCCCGCACCGCGGTCAGGACCCGTCGAGCGTGAGCTCGTAGTGCAGCGTCCGGTAGCCCTTCAGCTTGTGGGCCAGCGGCACCGCCACCCCCTGCAGGAGCGGGTGCTTGCGGGCGAGCAGCCGGCGGATCGGCCGCGCCTCCTGCTCGCTGAGCAGGCGGACGCGGCCGCGCGCCTCCGGGCCGGTGACCCGGCCCCGGAAGGTGCTCGGCGCGAGCTCCACCTCCGGATTGCGCGCCAGCCGCCTGGCCTTGAACGCCTTGTCGTAGGTGCGGAAGTAGGCGCGGTCGCCGCGGACGACGACGTTCACGGGCGTCCCGACCGGCGTCCCGTCCTTGCGGTAGCTGGTCAGCAGGACCGTGCGCTGCTTCTTCAGCTTCTCAAGCGTCGATGTGGTGTCCATACCCGGGAGACGGGAGCGCCGTCCCGGGATGTGACATCACCGCGCACCGAGGTCATCCCGTGCGGAGCGCCGCCGCCTCGGAGGCGAGCTTGCGGACGCGGTCCCAGTCGCCCTCGCGGACGGCGTCCGCGGGGGTGAGCCAGGAGCCGCCGACGCAGCCGACGTTGCCGAGCGCGAGGTACTCGGCGGCGTTGCGCAGGCCGATCCCGCCCGTGGGGCAGAACCGGATCTGCGGAAGCGGCCCGCCGAGCGCCTTCAGGTAGGCGGCGCCGCCCGCCGCCTCGGCCGGGAAGAACTTCATCGCCGTGATCCCGCCCTCCAGCAGGGCGATCGCCTCGGAGGCGGTCGCGACGCCCGGCAGGAACGGCAGGCCCGTCGCGACCATCGCCGCCTGGAGGCGGGACGTGCAGCCGGGGCTGACGAGGAACCTCGCCCCGGCGGCCGCCGAGCGCTCGGCGTCCTCGGGGCGCACGACGGTCCCCGCGCCCACCACGGCGTCCGGGACCTCGGCGGCGATCCGCGTGATCGCCGCCAGCGCTGACGGCGTGCGCAGCGTCACCTCGATCACGGGGAGGCCGCCCTCCACCAGGGCGCGGGCCAGCGGGACGGCGGCATCGGCGTCGTCCAGCACCACCACGGGGATGACGGGCGCGAGGTCGAACAGGTCTTCGGCGATCATGCGGGCTCCAGGTCGGGCAGGCTCTGCGCGAGCCGGGCGGCGGCGCCGACGAGGGCCGGGCCGGGATGGACGATGAGAGCGGTCGGGATGGCGCGCAGGTAGTCCTCGACGGGGGGCTTCCCCTCGAAACGGGCCCGGAACGCGCTGCCCCGCAGCACGTCCACGATCCGCGGCAGGATCCCGCCGCCGAGATAGACGCCGCCCCGCGCGCCGAGCGTGAGGGCGACGTTGCCCGCGTGCGACCCGAGCAGCGCGCAGAACATCTCCACGGCCTCGCGGCTCAGGGGGTCGTCGCGGTCCTCGCTGATCTGCCGCGGGGTCAGGTCCAGCGCGGGCCGGCCGTCGATCGCGGCGAGGTACCGGCGGATGCGGGCCAGCCCCGCCCCCGACAGCAGGTACTCGGCGGAGGCCGCGCCCTTCTCGGCGCGCAGCAGCCGCGCCACCAGGAGCTCGCGGTCGGTCGCGGCCGGGACGTCGACGTGGCCGCCCTCGCCGGGCAGGGGCACGGGGCCCGACGGCGTCCGGACGAGCCCGGCGACGCCGAGGCCCGTGCCGGGCCCGACCACCGCGAGGGGCGCGCCGGGGTCCGCGTCGCCCCGCCCGATGGGAACGAGGTCGTCGCCACCGAGGTGCGGCAGGGCCAGGGCGAGCGCCTCGAAGTCGTTGATGACGTCGAGATGCGCCAGGCCGAGATGGGCCCGCACCGCCTCCGGGTCGCCCTTGGGCCAGCCCGCGTTGGTCAGATGGAACGTGCCATTCACGACGGGGCCCGCCACGGCCAGGCACGCCGCCACCGGGCGCGCGCCGACCGCGTCGAGGTAGGCGGCCGCGGCCTCCGCGAGGCCCGGATAGTCGCGGGTCGGCAGCGCCCGGACCTCCGACAGGGCGCCGTCCGGGCCGTCGATCAGAGCGAACCGGGCGTTGGTGCCGCCCACGTCCGCGACCAGCCACTCGGCTCCGCTCAGCGATTCCTGTGAGGGTGCGAGCCCCCACTCCCCCCGGTCCGCTCCGCTCATGACGAGAAGACCCCCGCCCCGCGTTCGGCCGGGCCCACGGCGGCGCGGAACGACTGGAACAGCTCCCGCCCCGTGCCGTAGGTCTGGTCGGGCGGCCCCTCGGCGGGCGCGCGGGCGGCGAGCTCCTCGTCCGGGACGAGCACCTTCAGCACCCCGGCGTCCGCGTCGAGCCGGACGACGTCTCCGTCGCGGACGCGGGCGAGCGGACCTCCGGCGGCGGCCTCCGGCGACACGTGGATCGCGGCGGGCACCGCGCCGGACGCGCCGGACATGCGGCCGTCGGTCACCAGCGCGACGCGGTGCCCCCGGTCCTGGAGCACCGACAGCGGCGGGGTGAGCCGGTGCAGCTCCGGCATGCCGTTCGCGCGCGGCCCCTGGTTGCGGACGACCGCCACGACGTCGCGGTCCAGCTCTCCGGCGGCGAACGCCTCCTGGAGCGCCTCCTGCGAGTCGAACACCCGCGCGGGGGCCTCGATGGTCCGGTGCTCGGGCCTGACCGCCGACACCTTGACGACCGCCCGCCCGAGGTTGCCGCGCACGGTGTGCAGGCCGCCGTGCGTGTCGAACGGCTCGGCGGACGGGCGCAGGACCTCGGTGTCGCCGGAGACCCCGGGCGCCTCCCGCCACTCGACCTTGCCGCCGGCGAGCTCGGGGACGTTCCGGTAGGCCGCGAGGGTGTCGCCGCCGACCGTGCGCGCGTCCTCGTGCAGGAGCCCGGCGTCGATCAGCTCGCCGATGAGGAACGCGGTGCCGCCCGCCGCGTGGAAGTGGTTCACGTCGGCGGTGCCGTTCGGGTACAGGCGGGTGAGCAGCGGCGTGACCTTGGAAAGCTCGTCGAAGTCGTCCCAGGTCAGCTCGATGCCCGCCGCGGCGGCCATGGCCACCAGGTGCAGCGTGTGGTTGGTCGAGCCGCCCGTCGCGAGCAGCGCGACGACGCCGTTGACGAACGCGCGCTCGTCGAGCATCTCCCCGATCGGGGTGTAGCCCTCGCCCAGGTCCGTGATCTTGAGGATGCGCCGGCCCGCCGCCTCGGTGAGGCCGTCGCGCAGCTTCGTGCCCGGCGGGACGAAGCTGGCGCCCGGCAGGTGCAGGCCCATGACCTCCATGAGCAGCTGGTTGGAGTTGGCCGTCCCGTAGAAGGTGCAGGTGCCGGGCGAGTGGTAGGACGCGGCCTCGGCGGCGAGCAGCTGGTCGCGCCCGATCTCCCCCGCCGCGTACCGCTTGCGGACCTTGGCCTTCTCGGCGTTCGGCAGCCCCGAGGCCATCGGACCGGCGGGCACCAGGATCGCGGGCAGGTGCCCGAACGACAGGGCCCCGATCACCAGCCCCGGCACGATCTTGTCGCACACGCCGAGCAGCAGCGCGCCGTCGAACATGTCGTGCGACAGCGCCACGGCCGTCGCCATGGCCACCAC
>NZ_JBEZJP010000540.1:0-4610 GCF_040653175.1 Actinomadura sp. NPDC048032 | reverse complement strand
GAAGCGCATCGCCGTCGGCTCCCGCACGAACGTGTGGGGCGTCAACGCCTCCGGCCAGATCTACCAATACACCAGCCCGGACGGCCGGGGTCGCGGTCGTCTCGAAGAGGTCGAGGGCCCGGTGGTAGCCGCTGAGGTTGTGAGCCATGGTGGTCAGTGACGCGCGATCCGGCGGCGCTGTCAAGCGCTATCGCGAACCTCGCGGGGACCGGCTCACACGGCGGGGGAGCCGCGCTCCCGGAGCATCGCGTTCATCTGCGTGATCTCGGCCTGCTGCCCTTCCACCATCGTGCGGGCGAGGCGCCGCACCCGTTCGTGCCCGGTGCGCTCCAGCACCGCCCGCGCCATGGCCACGCCGCCGCGGTGGTGCGCGATCATCAGCTTCAGGAACAGCACCTCGGCGTCGCGGCCGGACGCCTTCTCCAGGTCGGCGAGCCGGTCGCGGGCCGCCATGCCGGGCATCGGGGCCCCGCCGCCGCGGTGGCCGCCGTGCCCGGACATCCAGCGCATCCGGCCGGACGGGTCGGCCTTCGGCACGCCCCACTCGTCCAGCCAGGCCGTCATCATGCCGATCTGGGCGGACTGGGTGTTGATGATGTCGAAGGCCAGCAGCCGGGTCTCGGGATCGTCCGTGCGGTCCCGCACGGTGAACGACATCCGCACCGCCTGGGCGTGGTGCACGCTCATGTCGCGGGCGAAGCCCGCCTCGGGGCCGTCCGTGCCGGGCCGTTCCGAGCGGGAGACGGCGAGCGCGACCAGGACGGCCCCGGCGAGCAGGACCAGGGCCGCGAGGACGACGGTGGCGCGCCGTCCCCGCGGCGCCTCGGCGGCCTCGCTCACGGGGCGTCCTTGCCGCCCGAGCAGGCCGCGCCCGGCTCGGGGGTCTGCGGGCCCTTCACGAAGGCCCGCAGGAACTGGTCCACCCGCGCGTCGGTGGCCTGCTGGAGCTTCAGCTGCCTGCCCCACGCGGTGAGCGCGACCGGGGAGTCCTGGTCCGGGTAGGGGCTGAGCAGCGTGTAGTCGGTCGCGGAGACCTTGCCCTTCAGCAGGTCGAGCTGGTCCGTGGGAAGGCCGGGCCGGTAGGTGATCCAGACGGCGCCGTGCTCCAGGGAGTGGACGGCGTGCTCGTTCAGCAGCGGCGTCTCGTAGACGCGGCCGTCGCAGTTCTGCCACACGGGGTTGTGGTCGCCGCCCATCGGCGGGTCGGTGTCGTACTTGACGCTGCCGCCGACGTGGCCGCGGCCGAGGTCGTCCTTGGTCACGAGGCCGGGGACGGAGGAGGAGCCGTCGGCGGACGACGACCTGGTCTGCATGAACGTGAAGCCGATGGCGACGACCGCCACCAGGCCGATCACGGCGAAGAAGGCGATGCCTCCCCACGGGATCTCGCGCTGTGTCAGCGCGTTCTTCGTGGCGGTCCTGCCGCGCGCGTTGGCGTTGTGGCCGTTCGCGTTGCGGGCGTTCTTGTTCCGGGCGCTCTTGGACATGAGGGCGTCCTCTCAGGTGCTGTGGGTCAGGAAGGACAGGGCAGCGCCGCGTCGGCCATGGGCGTGGACGCGGGCGGTGCGATCGGCCGGAGGGCCGGTCCTTCTACAGCCGGAGGACCTGGAGGGAGGGCCAGGACGCGGGGGCGAGCCGCGTGCAGGCTGGAGGGGTGAACGCCCAGCCGAGACGGGCGGGCAGGCGCGAGACGGGCCGGCGCAGCACGGCGGCCAGGCCCAGCAGGACGAGGGTGAACAGGACGGCCAGGCACAGGCACGCGTCCATGGGAACGGGCGCGGGCGTCTTGGTCGGGGCGACGGCCGGCGCGTCCTGTGCGAGGCCGTGAGAGCCGCTGAGCGGCGCGGCCGCGGCGTCCGGCTGCTCGTGGCCCGTGGACGCCGACACGGCTCCGACGGGAACGCTCACGGCGTGCTGGGTGCACACGCGCGGCGGGGGCGCGTGGCCCAGCCCGTAGCTGAACACCAGCCCGCCCACGACGAACAGCGCCACGAGCAGCCCTGCCAGCCCGTGGCGTCGACGGGGGGCCGTACCGGACACCGTCACGCTCCTGGTCGCGTCTTCCGGGCTGGTCCAACGCCGCAGCCGCCCCAGGGGTTCCCGCCCGCCGGACGCGCGTGCGGAACGGTCCCGCGCGGAGCCGCCCGACCGTCCGGGACTGTCCGCGCCGCGAGATAGTGTCGGAGCGTGACCAGCAGGGCGGATTCGGGCGAGCCGGAAGGCCTTTTCGACCCTCCGGAGCGGGACGGAGCGGTTTCGGCGGAGGTGCGGCCGGAGCCGCCGGCGGCGCCCGCCCGGGGCGGCGCGGAGCAGCCCCTCGCGGTCCGCATGCGCCCCCGCGCCCTCGACGAGGTCGTCGGGCAGGGGCACCTGCTCGGCCCGGGCACGCCGATCCGGCAGCTCGTCGACCGGGACGTGCCGATGTCGCTCGTGCTGTGGGGGCCGCCGGGCACCGGCAAGACCACCCTCGCCACCGTCGTCAGCCATGTCACCTCCCGCCGGTTCGTGGAGGTCTCCGCGGTCAGCGACGGCGTCAAGCGCGTCCGCGCCGAGATCGACCTGGCGCGCCGGGAGCTCGGCATGACGGGCCGCCAGACGGTCCTGTTCGTCGACGAGGTGCACCGCTTCAACAAGGCCCAGCAGGACGCCCTGCTCCCCGCCGTGGAGAACCGCTGGGTCTCGTTCATCGGCGCCACCACCGAGAACCCGTTCTTCTCCGTCATCAGCCCGCTGCTGTCGCGGTCGCTGCTGCTCACCCTGGAGCCGCTCGGCGAGGACGACCTGCGCGAGGTCGTCCGCCGCGCCCTCACCGAGGAGCGCGGGCTGAACGGGGCGGTCACCCTCGACCCCGCCGCCGAGGACCACCTCATCCGGCTGGCCGGCGGCGACGCCCGCCGCACCCTCACCTACCTGGAGGCCGCCGCGCTCGTCGTCGACGACGGCGGGGCGATCGACACGGACGTGCTGGAGAAGGCCGTCGACCGGGCCGCCGTCCGCTACGACCGCGAGGGCGACCAGCACTACGACGTCATCAGCGCGTTCATCAAGAGCATCCGCGGCAGCGACGTCGACGCGGCGCTGCACTACCTCGCCCGCATGATCGAGGCCGGCGAGGACGCCCGGTTCATCGCCCGGCGGCTGATCGTGCACGCCAGCGAGGACGTCGGCATGGCCGACCCGACCGCGCTGCAGACCGCGGTCGCCGCCGCGCAGGCGGTGGAGTTCGTCGGCCTGCCCGAGGCCCGCATCAACCTGGCCCAGGCGGTGATCCATCTCTCCCTCGCGCCGAAGTCCAACGCGGTGATCACGGCGGTGGACGGGGCGCTCGGCGACGTCCGCAAGGGGCTCGCCGGACCCGTCCCGGGGCACCTGCGCGACGCCCACTACAAGGGCGCGGCGAAGATCGGGCACGGGCAGGGCTACAAGTACGCGCACGACCACCCCGGCGGCGTGGTCCGTCAGCAGTACGCGCCCGACGCGGTCGACGGACGGGAGTACTATCGCCCGACCAGGCACGGCGCGGAAGCCCGGTTCACCGAGGTGCTCGCGCGGATCCGCTCCGTCCTGCGCGGCGCCGCGGACCGGCGATGATCGTTCTTCGCCGGCCGGTGCTCCCGCCAAGCGGCGTGGTGGACCGGTAAGGTCTGTCAGGCCATGCCCGGCCCCGTGCCGGCCTCACGCGAACGGAAAGCCCTGATGCTTACTGGTGGACAGCTAGCAGGCCTCATCGTGGCCGTGTTCTGGGCGGTGCTCGTCTCGTTCGTCGCGCTCACCCTGCTGAAGCTCTCCAAGCTGCTCGGCGAGGCCAGCGAGCTCGTCCGCGACATCGGCGAGCAGGCCGGCCCGCTCATGGAGGACATGACCCGGACGGTGAAGCGCGCCAACGAGCAGCTCGGCCGCACCGACGTCATCACCAGGCAGGTCGCCGGCGTCACCCAGAACGTCTCGGCCGTCACCACCGTGATGACCTCGGTGGTCGGCGGGCCGCTGGTGAAGGCCGCCGCCTTCTCCTACGGCGTCCGCAAGGCCCTCGGCCACCGCGACGCGGAGGAGCGCGCCGCGTCCGGACGTCCGGAGCTGCCGGCCCGCTCTTCGGGTAGGGGACGCAGATGAGGCGGCTGTTCTGGCTCTCGGTCGGCGCGGGCGCCGGCGTCTACGCCACGCACCGCGTCAAGCGGCGCGTGGAGCGTTTCACGCGCGCCCTGTCGCCCGAGAGCGTCGCCGCGCGGGCGGTGTCGAGCGGGCAGAACGCCGGCGAGCGGCTGAGGCTTTTCGCCTCCGACGTCCGTACCGAGATGCGGGCCCGCGAGGAGGAGCTGCGCGAGGCCGTCCGGATGGACCAGGCCCCGCCGGACGGCGGCGGGCCGCAGGCCCGCCGCGTGCTCAAGGCGAGATACACGATCATCGAGAACGACAAGGATGGCCACTGATATGGAGTCGGCAGAGGTCGCACGCCGCTTCCTCGGGTTCTTCGAGGAGCGCGGGCACACGGTGGTGCCCTCGGCCAGCCTGGTCGCCGAGGACCCGACGCTGCTTCTGGTCAACGCCGGCATGGTCCCCTTCAAGCCGTACTTCCTCGGCCAGCGCACCCCTCCGTCCCAGCGGATGAC
>NZ_JBEZJP010000539.1:0-4616 GCF_040653175.1 Actinomadura sp. NPDC048032 | reverse complement strand
AATTTCGTCCAGCCGTGCTTGTCGGCGACGTGCTGCGCCTTGGCGAACTGCCAGGTATGACCTCCCCTTTCACGGGTACTCCGCAACCTTGCGACTACGGGAGGTGATCGTCATGTCCATCGGAGCCGGCCAGACGCCGGAGGGGACCCCCATCGATCCGCTGCGGCTCCGCAGCGACGTCCGCGGCCCCTGCCTGCTCGTGGAGGCGGAGGGGGAGCTCACGATCCTCACGGCCGACGCGCTGCGCGAGCACGTCCTGGCCGACATGCGGGCCCTGGGCGGGCCGCCGCTGATCGTCCTGGACGTCGGCGAGGTGACCTTCTGCGACTCCTCGGGACTGAACGCGATGATCACTCTCTGGAAGGCCGCCCACGCGGCCGGGGGCGAGTTCGTCCTCGCCCGCCCGGAGCGCCGGTTCCGCACGATCATCGAACGCAGCGGCCTGGACCGGCACCTCATCGCCCACCCGACCACCGAGCAGGCCCTCGACGCGCTGTCCGCACGCTGAACCCGCGTGCGGCTCGCCCCCGCCGCGACCCCGCCCCCGCTGCTCCTCTCCCTCCTCGCCGCCCGCGCCCTCCGCTCGGACGGGCGGAGGCGCGGCGGCTAGAGTCGGCCGCACGATGACGAGCGACGACGAACTCCTGCGGAGCCTGCTCACCGGCGGCCCCGAGAGCGAGCCGCAGACCGACCGCATCCTCGACGCCGCCCTGCGGTCCTTCGAGACCTACGGGCCCCGCCGCACCACCATGGACGACGTCGCGCGCGAGTCCGGCCTCGGCCGCGCCACGATCTACCGCCGCTTCCCCACCAAGAACGACCTCGTCACCGGCGTCCTGCTCCGGGAGGCGCGGCGCTTCTTCGCCGAGCTGGACGCGGCCGTCGCGGCGCTGCCCACCCTGGAGGAGCGCCTCGTCGAGGGCTTCGCCGTCACCCTGCGCATCAGCCGGGAGCAGCGGCTCATGACGCGCCTGATGGTCGTCGAACCCGAACTGTTCCTGCCGCACTCCACGGTCAAGGCCGGGCCCCTGCTCGCCGCCGCCCGCGGCTACCTCGCCGGCCGGCTGCGCACCGCGCAGCGCCTCGGCGCCGCCCCGGCGGACGTCGACCCCGAGGTCGTCGCGGAGATCCTGGTCCGCCTCACGCACTCCCTCGTCCTCACCCCGGACGGCCACATCCCCCTCGACGAGGCGGGCGCCCGCGACTTCGCCCGCCGCTACCTCCTGCCGATCGTCCGCAACACCCCCTCCTGACCGGCGCCGGGTCACGGCGGGGTCAGGCGCCCTCTCCGGACGGCAGGACGATGCGGACCGCGGTGCCCCCACCGGGCGGGCTCTCGACGGTGACGTGCCCCCGCAGCGCGCGGACGCGGTCGGTGAGACCCGCCAGGCCGCCACCCGGGTCCGGGGAGGCGCCGCCGACGCCGTCGTCGCGGACCTCGGCGGCGATCCCGTCCGGCCCCGGGCGGACCGTCAGGTGGATCGCGTCGGCCCGGGCGTGCTTGACGGCGTTGGTGAGGGCCTCGCAGAGCGCGAAGTAAAGCGTCGACTCGATCTCGGGCGGGAACCGGCCCGCGGGCATGTCGAGATGGACGGGCACGGGCGTGCGGGTGGCGACCAGCTCCATCGCCGGGGCCAGCCCGGCGTCGGCGAGGATCGCCGGGTGCATGCCGCGGGCCAGGGCCTCCAGCTCGGCGACCGCCTCGGCCAGCTCGCCGCGGCAGGTCCGGGCCTGCTCGCGGGCCCGCGGGTCGGCCGCCGCGGCCTCCAGCCGGGCGAGCATCTCCTCCAGGGCGTGGAGCCGCTGCTGCGCGCTGTACTTCAGGTCGGCGGCGAGCCGCTCGCGCTCGGCCGCCTGGATCCGCACCAGACGCTCGCGCGCCTCGCGCGCCCGCTCCAGGTTGGCCTGCGCGGCGGCCTGGAGACGGACGGTCTCCAGCGCGCGGCCGCCCGCGACCAGCGCCGCCTCGACGAGCGGCTCGTGGTCGCGGAGCGCGGCGGCGAGGTCGACGGTGGCGAGGGGCTCGCCGCCGGACGTGCGGACCCGGTGCCGCCAGCGCCCTGCCGCGCCTCCAGGCGCGTCGCGCATGCGGCGGCCGTCCACGTCGACGTAGCCGCCGTCCGCCCACATCCACAGGTCCAGGGTGCCGTCGCCCAGGACGGCGCGGAGCGCGTCGCGGACGCGCGCCACCGACACGGGGCCTGCGAGCAGGCGCTGCATCCGCTCGGCGACGGTCAGCTCGGCCAGCCGGGCGCGCAGCGCGGTGCCGAGGAACGCCAGCGGCAGCACCGTCGCGAAGACGCCCTGGAAGAGGTAGACGTCCAGCACGTCCGCGAGGTCGGCGTCGCTGCCGATGAGCGTGCTCTGGACCACCAGGGCGCCGCTGACGCCGAACGTCACGGCGACCGCGACGGGAACGGTGAGCGCGCGGTCCAGCCGCCCCGTGCGCGGCAGGCGGGCCACCAGGATCACCACGAGCGCGCCGGCCAGCACCGTCATCGCGCCCGCCATGGCCTGCTGGACGCCGTGGAACACCCCGTGCTCGGGACGCAGCGCCGGCCAGGTCGCCGACGCCGCGAAGCCGTTCCAGGCCGGACGGGAGACGGCGCACAGCAGCGCCTGCCCGCCGATCATGATCACGACGGCGGCGGCGGTCCAGAGCCTCGCGGCGGCGCCCTCCAGCCGCCCGGCCGGGTACAGCAGCACGCCGATGCCGACGGCCAGGAAGAACACCGACTGGGCGAACACCGACACCAGCGGAGCCGCGCCCGTGTTCCAGGCCGCCGCCCAGGTGACGGCCCACGAGGCGGCCGCGACGACGAACGCCGCGCCGGTGCGCCGGGCGGTCCGCCCCGCCGCGAACAGCCCGCCCGCGACGGCGAACCCGCCGCAGCAGACCAGGGTGACGGCGGCGGCGACGGGCTGGGCCCACCAGTGCGGCCAGCCGAAGGCCAGCGCCGCGGCCGCGACCGCCGCGCCCGAGGCCAGGGCGCGGCGCACCCGCGCGCCGAGCCACGGCGGCCACCGGGAGACGCGCCTCACCGCGATCCTTCCGTGTCGTCCCGGGAAACCACCGTGCGGGACGGGGGTTTTCCCGGATGCGCGCCCAGAGCGGCGCCGGGATTATGGGAACGTGCCGGGAACGGCCGCGTCACGCGCCCGCTTTCGGGGGCGTGGCGCCTCGCGGTGGCGTGCGGGGGCCACCACCGGGGTCACCTGACGCGACCGGACTCGCACGGACAGTTTTCCCCACCGCCGCCGTGCGGCGCGAGGGGCCGTTACCCGATCGATGCGCGGGCGCGGGGGCACGCGACGACCGTCGCGCCCGGGTGCCGGGTCGCGGTCAGCGGATCTCGGCGGCGCGCAGCCAGGTCAGGACGGCGAGCACCCGCTTGTTGCTGTCCTGGGGGCCGGGCGCCCCGCCGGGCGTGGTGATCTTGAGCTTGGCGAAGATGGCCCGCACGTGGTCCTCGACCGTCCGGGCGGACAGGTGCAGCCGCTTGCCGATGCCGGCGTTGGAGTGCCCCTCCGCCATCAGCGCCAGGACCTCCCGCTCGCGTCCCGACAGCCGGGACAGCTCCTGCTCGCGGTGCCGCGCCTCGACCAGCCGGGTCACCACGTCGGGGTCGATGACGACCTCGCCGCGGCCGACCCGCTCCAGCGCCGAACGCAGGTTCTCCACGTCCGTGACGTGGTCCTTCAGCAGGTATCCGACGCCGCGCGGCCGGCCGCGGAACAGCTCCATCGCCTGCGGGGTCTCGTTGAAGGCCGACAGGACCAGGACGCCGAGGCCGGGGTGGCGCTCCAGGAGCCGGCGGGCCGCGACGACGCCTTCGTCGGTGAACGTGGGCGGCATGTGCAGGTCGAGGATGGCGACGTCGGGCGGGTCGTCCGCGACGCGGGCCAGCAGCTCCTCGCCCGACCCGGCGGACGCCACCACGTCGATCCCGACGGTGGTGAGGAGGGTGACCAGAGCCTGCCGGAAGATCCCGCTGTCCTCCGCCACGGCTACTCGCATGGGAGGTCCATCCTTACCGTCAGGCCCGCGCGGGGGCCGCCGCCGATTTCCATCTCACCGCGCAGCGCCCTGATCCGGCCGGACGGACCGGCCAGGTCGGCGACGGGATCGGCGGCGGGGCCTCCGGGGCGGGCGCCGTCGAGCCCGACCTCGGCGACCACACGTCCGCCCTCCTCGCCGACCCGCACGAGGACCCGGGTGGCACGCGCGCCCTCGACAGCGTACGACAGCGTCTCGCACAGCGCGGAGTAAAGCGTGGACTCGATCTCGCGGGAGAACCGGCGCGGGGTGACGTCGAGCGCGACCCGGGTGCCGAGCCGCTCGGCGACGACCTCCAGCGCCGGGCCGAGACCGTCCTGGACGAGCAGCGCCGGCTGCACCTCCCGGGCCAGCGCCCGCAGCTGGGCGAGGGCCTCCTTCAGCTCGGCGCGGCAGGCGCGGGCGTGCTCCTTGACGGCCGGGTCGCCGGTGACGGCCTCCAGCGTGCCGAGCATCGCGCCGAGCGCGAGCAGCCGCTGCTGCGCGCCGTCGTGCAGGTCGCGGGCGAGCCGCTCGCGCTCGGCGGCCTCGGCCCGCACGAGGCGCCGGTAGGCCGCCC
>NZ_JBEZJP010000538.1:0-4630 GCF_040653175.1 Actinomadura sp. NPDC048032 | reverse complement strand
GGGGTCGTGGCGGGCGCCGTCTACCTCAACGGCCTCGATTCCCACGGCGCGCGGAACGCCGCGGCGGGTGCGGCGGCGTTCCCGACCGCGCCGATGTTCGTCCGGGTCGACACCGCGCCCGGGTGGCCGACGACGTGCAACGCCGACATCGGCGTCTACAGGCCCGGCGAGGCGTCTCCGAGGACGCTCGTGGGCGGGCCAGGCTGCGACGTCCTCCCCGAGCGGTCGCCGGACGGCAGGCGCGTCGCGTTCACCCGGATGGGCCAGCGGAGCGGCGAGGCCTGGGTGGTGAACGCCGACGGGTCAGGCGCGCGGAAGGTGACCGGCATCGTGCGCGGCACCCGCGTGGCGTGGTCGCCCGACGGCGCCCGCCTGGCCTACGTGGGCGAGAAGGACGGCGTCCGGCAGATCTTCGCCATGGCCGTCGGGGGCGGCCAGGTCACCCAGCTGACCACCGACGACTCCCTCAAGGACGACCCGATGTGGTCGTCCAAGGGCAAGCTCGTGTTCTGGAGCAAGCGCGACGCCGACGTGGAGCAGATCTACACCATGGACGCGGACCGGCCGGGCGGCGCCTGGACGCGGATCAGCAGGGACGGCGTGCGCGCGGTCGACCCGGAGTGGTCCCCCGACGGCTCCAAGATCGCCTACGTCCGGGGACCGGCCACCGCGAGCGACATCTGGATCATGAACGCCGACGGGTCCGGCGCGCACGCGCTGACGTCCGGGGCGGCGCGCGACATGGACCCGGCGTGGTCGGGCGACGGCCGCTGGCTCGCCTACGTGCGCGGCGAGGTCACCGACCCGGTGATCCGCGCCGTCCGCGCGGACGGCACCGGCGACCGCGCCGTCACGCCCGAGGGCCGGGTCCTCGGCCACCCGAACTGGTCGTGAGGGCCGGACCGCTCCCCGCGCTCAGCCGGTGATCATGTCGAGGCGGCGCAGGATGACGCCCTCGCGCAGCGCCCACGGGCAGACCTCCAGCTCGGGCAGCTCGAACAGGTCCATCGCCGCGTCGGCGACGATCGCGCCCGCGAGCAGCTGCGGGGCGCGCCGCTCGGACACCCCGGGCAGCTCGGCGCGCTCGGCGGAGGGCATCGCGGCGAGCTTGTCGGTCCACTCGGTGAGGGCCTCGCCCGCCAGGACGCGCCGCTGGTAGGGGCCGTCGGCCGTCGGGGCGGCGCCGCCGATCCGGGCGAGCTGCTTGAACGTCTTGGACGTGGCGACCGCGTGGTCGGCCGCCCCGTACCGGGCGACGTCCCCGACCCGCCGCGCGATCTCCGCGCGGACGTGCCGGCGCAGTCTGCGGACCTCCTCGGCGGGCGGCGGGTCGGCGGTGAACCAGTCGCGGGTGAGGCGCCCGGCGCCGAGCGGCAGGGAGAACGCCGCGTCCGGCTCCTCGTCGATGCCGGAGGCGACCTCCAGCGAGCCGCCGCCGATGTCCACCACGAGCAGCCTCCCCGAGGACCAGCCGAACCAGCGCCGGACGGCGAGGAAGGTCAGCCGCGCCTCCTCCTCGCCGGACAGCGCCCGGATGTCGATCCGCTTGTCCGCGCGGATGCGCGCCAGGACGTCGTCGCCGTTGGAGGCGTCGCGGACGGCGGAGGTGGCGAACGCGACCAGGTCCTCCACGCCCTTGTCCTCGGCGACCTGGAGCGCCTCGTCGACGAAGTCGCGCAGCAGCGTCTCGCCCTCTTCGGAGAGCCGCTCGCCGTCCGCCAGATGGTCGGCGAGTCTCAGGTCCGCCTTGTGGGAGTACGCGGGGAGGGGCCGCGCGCCCTGGTGGGCGTCCACCACCAGGAGATGCACCGTGTTCGAGCCCACGTCCAGCACACCGAGTCGCATGGCCCCGACGCTATCGGACCGATCCATGGCGCGGGCAGGGCCCGGCGGGGGCTATGGTCGGCGGCATGGAGGCGGCTCACGAGCGGCGGTGGCGCGTACCGCCAGGTCATGTGGTGGTCAAGTGCGCGGCGGCGGCGGCCGTCACGGCGCTGCTCGTGCTGTACTCCCACGACCCCCAGTTCCGGTTCCTGGCGGGCGCGGCGGCGATCGGCCTGAACGTGCTCGCGCTGCGCGACCTGATCGCCCCGGTCCGGCTCGCCGCAGACCGCGAGGGCCTCACCGTCGTGACCGGCTACGCCCGGCGCCGCCGGCTGCGCTGGGACGAGGTGGTCTCCATCCGGGTGGACGAGCGGCGCCGGCTGCTGCTGCACACGCGGATCCTGGAGATCGAGACCGCCGACGACCTGTACCTGCTCAGCGCGTTCGACCTGGGCTCGGACGTCCACGACGCCGCCGACGAGCTGTACCGGCTGCGCCCGCACCGGCCCGTGAACTAGAGGGTGGGCACCTCGTCCGGCGTGGGGAACGAGCTCTGCGCGCCGGGGCGGCGGACGGCCGCGGCGCCGACCCGGGCGGCGTAGCGGGCCGCCTCCCGCAGGGAGTCGCCGCGCGCGAGCCGCAGGCACAGCGCGGCGGTGAAGGCGTCCCCGGCACCCGTGGTGTCGACGGCCTCCGACCGCGGGGACGGGAGGGCGGAGGTGCCCCGGCCGTCGGCGACGACGACTCCGTCGGCGCCGACCGTGACCGCGACCGAGCGGGGCCCGGACCCGGCGAGCGCCGCCGCCATCCGGCCGGGGTCGCCGGCCCCGCCGAGCAGGAAGGCGGCCTCGTGCTCGTTGACGACGAGGGGGTCGCAGAGGGCGAGCAGCCCGTCCGGGACGGGCGCGGACGGCGAGAGGTTCAGCACGACCCGGCGGCCCGCGCGGGCGGCGAGCCCGGCGGCGGCCTCCACCGCGGGCAGCGGCACCTCCATCTGCAGCGACACGACCGGGGCGCTCTCGATCAGCGGCCGGGCCGCCTCGACGTCGGCGGGGCCGAGCCTGGCGTTGGCGCCTGGTGAGACGATGATGCTGTTGTCGCCGTCCGGCCCGACCGTGATCAGCGCGACGCCCGTCGGGACGCCCGGCGTGGCCGCCAGGTGCGCGAGGTCCACGCCGGCCGCGGCCAGGGCGTCGCGCAGCAGGGCGCCGTGCCCGTCGTCGCCGACCCGGCCGACGATCGCGGCCCGGCCGCCGAGCCGCGCCGCCGCGACCGCCTGGTTGGCCCCCTTGCCGCCCGGATGCGTGGCCAGGTCGGACCCGAGCACGGTCTCCCCCGGCGCGGGCCGCCGCTCCACTCCCACCACCAGGTCGGCGTTGAGCGATCCGACCACGGCGACGTCACACCTGCGCTGTCCCACCAGTAACCGACTACACGCGCGGGTGGCGTCCGCGCAACCGCTATCCCGAGCGCAGCTCCGCCAGGTCGACGATCTCGGCGAGATCATCGACCGTCGGGTAGTAGCCGCGGCCGACGGGCACCCCGTCCCGGGTCACCAGCAGCGCCGTGGCCCCCCGCACTCCGGCGAAGTCCGCCCACACCCCGTGCGCGCCGGTCAGCCGCACCGCCGTCACCCGTAACCCGCCGGGCCCCGTCCAGCTCCCCCGCTCCTCCCCCATGCACGGAACGTTACGCTTGGCCACCCACGGTCACGATCTTGGGGTCTCCCGGCGGCGACCGAGCGCGTGGTGACGGTTCCCGAGGGGCGCGTCGCGCGGGGGGCTAGTCCGTCTCGAACGTCGCCGGGTCGGGCCCGAAGCGCAGGCCCTTGTCCATCTCGCCGAGCGTCTTCATGTCGTCCGGCGTCAGCTCGAAGCCGAACACGTCGATGTTCTCCGCGATCCGGGACGGCGTCGCCGACTTCGGGATGACCACGTTCCCGATCTGCAGGTGCCAGCGCAGCGCGACCTGGGCGGGGGTGCGGCCGTGGGCCCGGGCGATGCGGTCGAGCGCGGGGTCGTCCAGGAGCCCGTGCCCCTGGCCGAGCGGCGCCCACGCCTCGGTGCGGATGCCGTGGTCGCGGTGGAAGGCGCGCATCCCGTCCTGCTGGAAGTACGGGTGCAGCTCGATCTGGTTGACGGCGGGGACCACGTCGGCCTCGTCGATGACGCGCCGCAGCGTCTCCACGGTGAAGTTGGAGACGCCGATCGAGCGGACCCGCCCGTCGTGCTTCAGCCGTTCCAGCGCCCGCCAGGTCTCCAGGTACAGGTCGCGGCCCGGCATCGGCCAGTGGATCAGGTAGAGGTCCAGGTATTCCAGGCCGAGGCGGCGCAGGCTCGCCTCGTAGGCGCGCATCGTGGCGTCGTAGCCCTGGTCGCTGTTCCACACCTTGCTGGTGACGAACAGCTCGTCGCGCGGCAGCTCCGACGCGCGCAGGGCGCGCCCCACGCCTTCCTCGTTGCCGTAGGCGCTGGCGGTGTCGATGCTGCGGTAGCCGTTCCGCAGGGCGATCGTCACGGCGCTCTCGGCCTCGTCGTTCCCCACCTGGAAGACCCCGAAGCCGAGCTGCGGCATCGCGGTCCCGTCGATGAGGTCCACGTTCGGTACGGTCACGGTGTCCCTCCTCCCTCGACTGTGTACCGTGCGCTCTCCTGCCCTGAGACGTGCCGTCAAACATGGCGGGCCCGCCGTTCGCCCGGCCCGCGGGCGGTCTAGGGCCTGTTTCTTGGATCAGGTGCGTAGCCAGATGAGCAGGACAGCGACGGTGATGGTGCCGGTGAACAGGTAGCCGCGTTTGTCGAAGCGG
>NZ_JBEZJP010000537.1:0-4636 GCF_040653175.1 Actinomadura sp. NPDC048032 | reverse complement strand
GGCCGCCGTCGCCGCCTCCTGAGCGCGCGACCGCCTCCCGCGCGAAAGCCGAAGGCGCGGCGAGGCGCCCGCCTCACCGCGCCCGTCAACGCGCGCCGGTCCGCGTCGCCGTCAGCCCGCCGCCGAGAAGGAGGGGCGGGAGTTCAAGGCCTCGACGTCGGAGAACGACGTCTGCCGGTACGCGCCGGTGATCGTGTTCAGCTCGTCGGGCGTCAGCACGTCCTCGATCGAGGAGAAACCGTCGGGGGCCCGCTGGCTGACCGTGTGGAGGATGCGGTCGGCGGGCATGTCCCGGCAGGCCTGGACGATGGCGTTGACCGGCTCGCGGCGCGCCTTGTCGTAGGCGAGCAGCCCCTCGGCGGGGTCGTCGGCGCCGGCCAGCTCGTGCGCCAGGACGCGGGCGTCGAGGATGGCCTGGGAGCCCCCGTTGGAGCCGATCGGGTACATCGGGTGGGCGGCGTCCCCGAGCAGCGTGACGCGGCCGAACGTCCAGCGGTCGACGGGGTCCCGGTCGACCATCGGATACTCCAGGATCTCCGCCGCCTGGGACATCAGCGCGGGGAAGTCGAGCCAGTCGTACTTCCAGTCCGCGAAGTAGGGGAGCACGTCCTCCAGGCGGCCGGCCTTGTTCCAGTCGGGGTCCCAGTTTAGCTGATCGTCGGCGAGCCTGACCTCCGCGGCCCAGTTGAGCAGCGCCTTGCCCCGGCGCTCCACGCGCATGGAGATCGGGTAGACGACGATCTTCGAGGTGGCGTTGCTCCCCATGACGACCATGGTCCGCCCGGTGAGGATGGGGTCGGCCTCGGTGATGCCGCGCCACAGCCTGATGCCGTTCCACAGCGGCGCCGGCTCGTCCGGGTACAGCTGCGCGCGGACGGCGGAGTGCAGGCCGTCCGCGCCGACCAGTGCGTCGGCCGTCACCGTCTCGGCGGTGCCCGACGCCCGGTCGAGCAGGCGGGCCCGCACCTGCGTCCCGTCCTGCTCGAAGCCCTCGAAGACGGTCCCGGTGCGGACGGCGTCCTGGCCGAGCCGCGCGCGGACGGCGTCGAGCAGCATCATCTGCAGCTCGCCGCGGTGGATCGAGTACTGGGGCCAGTTGTAGCCGAGCGCGCGCCCGCGCGGCTCCGCCCAGATCCGGCCGCCGTGCCGGTCGAAGTGCACCATCTCGCCTGTCGGGATGCCGGTCTCGGCCAGCTCGTCGGCGAATCCCAGCTCGGTGAGCTCCCGGACGGCGTGCGGCAGCAGGTTGATGCCGACGCCGAGCGGCAGCAGCCGGTTGGCGGAATCGACGACGAGGGCCTCGACTCCGGCCTCGTGCAGGCTCAGCGCGGTGGTGAGCCCGCCGATGCCCGCCCCCACGATGAGTACGCGCATGAATCACCCTCCGTTGGTCTCGGGCGACCGGGCCCAGGCGGCCCGCCCGCGCCGGTCTCGTTCGTGTCGCCGCACGTGGCGGCCGTTCTCACCGGGCCGGCCTGGTCTCAGCGGCCGGGACCGGGCGCCGCCGGGACCCCGGTCCGCCGTCCCTCCGGTTCACCCGGTGCCGGGCGCGGTGCCCGCGGGCGCCGCGCCCGGCACCTTCGCGCCACCGCGGACCAGCCGTCCGACCTCGGCCCGGAGCCGGACGAACTCCGGGGTCCCGCGGGTCTCGATCTGGTCGCGCGCCGAGGGAAGCCCGACCGGCAGGTCGGCGTGGACGCGGGCGGGCGAGCGGTTCAGTACGACCACTCGGTCACCGACGTAGACGCTCTCGTCGATGTCGTGCGTGACCAGGAGGATCGTCATCTCCCGGGTCCGGTGCATCTGCAGGACGAGGTCCTCCAGGTCCTCCCGGGTCTGCGCGTCCACCGACCCGAACGGCTCGTCCATGAGCAGCAGCGACGGGCGGTAGGCCAGAGCCCGCGCGATCGACGCGCGCTGCTGCATGCCCCCCGACAGCTGCCACGGGTACTTGCGTCCGGCGTCCGCGAGGCCCACGGACTCCAGGGCCTCCTGCGCCGTGGCGCGCCGCTCCGAGCGGCCCTTGCCGCGCCGCCGCAGCGGCAGCGCCACGTTGTCGCGGACGGTCAGCCAGGGGAACAGCGACCGGCTGTAGTCCTGGAACACCACGGCGAGGTCGTCGGGCACGCCGTCGATCGGCTCGCCGTTCAGGGTGAGGGTCCCGGCGGTCGGGCGGATCAGCCCGCCGATGCAGCGCAGCAAGGTGGACTTGCCGCAGCCGGACGGGCCGACGATGCTGAGCAGCTGACCGTCCGGGACGGTGAGGTCGAGCCCGTCGATGGCCCGGTGACCGTCGCCGTAGGAATGGCTGAGGCCGGTTATCTGGAGCACCACGGCCGCCTTTGCTGTGTGTATGTCGTCAGGGTCGGCATTGGGGTCATCGTCAGCTCGCGAGCCTTTTCGCGCCAGTGTGCCAGGAGAGCAGGCGCCGCTCCAGGAGCATGAACACCGCGTTGAACAGGAGCCCGAGCAGGCCCAGCATGACGATCCCCGCCCACATCCGGGGCAGTTCGAACGAGCGCTGGGCGCCGATGAGCTCGGATCCGATGCCCGAGGTGCTGCCGAACAGCTCGGAGATGACCATCAGGATCAGCGCGAACGACAGCGCGACCCGCAGCCCCGCGAAGATCTTGGGGGAGGCCGCCGGGAGCGTGACGGTCAGCAGCCTGCGGACCCGGCCGACGCCGAACACCCGGGCCGTCTCCAGATGCAGGGGATCCACGGTGCGGACCCCGTCGCAGGTGTTGAGCAGCACCGGCCACACCACGCCGAACGCGATCGTGACGACCTGCATGGTCGCGCCGAGCTGGAACACGATGATGAAGAACGGCACCAGGGTGGGCGGGGGTATCGCGCGCAGGAACTCCAGCACCGGGTTCAGCAGGTCGTACAGGACCCGTGACCTGCCGATCGCCGCGCCCGCCAGGACGCCCGCGGCGCCCGCGACCGCCCATCCCACGAACAGGTGGGTGAGGCTGGTGGAGAAGTCGTCCACCGCCTTGTCCGTGAGGAACGCGTGGGAGGCCGGTCCGGAGAACCACAGCTCGTGCAGCGCGTCGAAGATCGTCGTGGGCGGGGGGAAGTAGGTCTCGTCCACCGCGCGCGTGACCAGTTCCCACAGCACGGCGGCGGCGGCGACGAGCCAGACCCGCCCGGCGAACCCGCGCAGCGCTCGCAGGGCCCTCATGCGATCCCCTCCACGCGCGCGTTGTGCCAGCGGAACGCGATCCGCTCCACCCCGAAGAGGGCCGTGTTGGCCAGCAGTCCCAGCACTCCGGCCCAGCAGGCGCCGGCCAGCAGCAGGTCGGTCCGGCCGCCTCCGGACTGGGTGTCGGAGAGGTAGATCCCCACCCCGTTGATCCCGCCCGCGAGGAGCTCGGTGCTGATCACCACGACGAGGGCGACGGAGGCGGCGATCCGGACGCCGGTGGCGATGAACGGCGAAGCGCTCGGCAGGGAGACGCGCCACAGCACCGACAGCGTCCCGAAGCCGAAGCTGCGCAGGCTCTCCTTGGCGACCGGATCGACGTCGCGGAGCGCGTACAGGGTGTTGATGAGGATCGGCCACAGGCAGGCGTAGAAGATCAAGGACATCTTCATCTGCGTGGGGTCGGCGAACAGGATGATGGCGAGCGGGATCAGCGCGACCGAGGGAATGGGGCGCAGCAGTTCGACCAGCGCGCGGGAGGCGGTGCCGAGCACCGGCACCGAGCCGAGCAGCACGCCCAGCGGCACCGCGACGAGCACCGCCAGCGCGAGCCCGCCGGCCCATGCCGTGAGCGTGGCCCCGACGTCGGCGAGGAACTCCCCGTCGACGGCGAGTTTCCCGGCCTCCCGCAGGACGGTCGACGCCGGGGGCAGGGCGGTCTCGTCGACGAGGCCGGTACGGCTCACGACCTCGACGACGGCGACCAGCCCGGCGACCCCGGCGGCGCCGAGAAGGATACGGCGGTACTTCATTAAGAGGAGGTCACCATGAACGACTTGACGTCAAGGGGCTTGTCCAGGTAGCCGAACTGCTGCATCAGGTCGGCCACGCGCTGGAGGCGGGTGGCGTTCAGCGTGGTCGGCCACGTGCCGAAGCTCATGGTGGAGGCGACCTTGGCGTCGATCCCCTTGGCGTAGGTCGGCAGGACGTCCTGGACCAGCTTGCGGTCGGCGGCCATGCCCTGCGCCTTCAGCAGCGCGCGCTGGAAGGCGGCGACCGTCTTGGGGTTCTCCTTGGCGAACTTCTCGGTGGTGGCGAAACCCGCGACCGGGAAGTCCGCGGTCGGGCCGCTGGACAGGTCGGCGACCATGCGGGCGCCCATGGACTGCTGCATCTGGGTGCCGAACGGCTCGATCGCCTGGACGGCCTCGACGCTCTTGGACTTCAGGGCCTGCTCCATGGCGGGCGGGGGGACCTCGACGAAGTTCCTGTCCTCGTCGAATTCGACGCTCTGCGGCTTGCCGGCGGCCCGCACCAGCAGCGTGGCCACGTTGCGCTTGGTGTTGACGGCGATCTTCTTGCCGGCCAGGTCCTTGATCGTGTGGTACGGGGAACGGTGGCCTGGAAGCCCCGGGGCCACGTCCCGTCGACGCGGTAGGACACCGAGCACGCGGTCGCCGCGGTCGTCGTCCGGCCCGCCGGGGGCGC
>NZ_JBEZJP010000536.1:0-4640 GCF_040653175.1 Actinomadura sp. NPDC048032 | reverse complement strand
GGCCCGGGAGGGGCGTCAGAAGAGGGTGCCCTCGTGTTCGATGCCGCGCAGGGCGTCGTAGTCGAGGGTGACGCAGGTGATGCCGCGGTCGGTGGCGAGGACGCGGGCCTGGGGCTTGATCTCCTGGGCCGCGAAGACGCCGCGGACGGGGGCCAGGTGCGGGTCGCGGTTCAGCAGCTCCAGGTAGCGGGTGAGCTGCTCGACGCCGTCGATCTCGCCTCGGCGTTTGATCTCGATGGCGACGGTGGCGCTCGTGGCGTCGCGGCAGAGGATGTCGACCGGCCCGATGGCGGTGGGGAACTCGCGGCGGATCAGGGTGTAGCCGTCGCCGAGGGTGGTGATGTGCTCGGCGAGCAGTTCCTGAAGGTGCGCTTCCACGCCGTCCTTCTGGAGGCCGGGGTCGATGCCGAGCTCGTGGCTGGTGTCGTGCACGAGCTCCTCGATGGTGAGGATCAGCCGCTCGCCGGACTTGCCGTGCGTGACCGTCCATCGTGCGATGGCGCCGTTCTCCTCGTAGACCTCCTCGCGCAGCGAGCAGGGCGGGTTCATCCAGTTGAGGGGCTTGTAGGCGCGGTCGTCGGCGTGCACGCTCACGCTCCCGTCCGCCTTGATCAGGATCAGGCGGAGGGCCATCGGCAGGTGGGCGGTGAGCTTGCCGGCGTAGTCGACGCTGCAGCGGGCGATAACGAGACGCACGGTGCATCACCTTAGTGCGACGTCAGGCCTGGTTCAGTACGTTTCTAGCAGGGGACCCCGGCCCTTCAGGGCTGGGAGGAATCGCTTTGCTCGCATGGGGCGCCCTGGCGCCCCTGGTCCGGCTGTCTCTGTTTCTCGATGTAGTCGGCGACGGTTGATAGGGGTGGGCCGCCGCAGGAGGCGGCGAAGTAGGACGGGGACCAGAAGTGCTCGCCCTGCAGATACTTGCGGACGTGGGTGGGGAATTCCTGGCGCAGGTACCGGGCGGAGACGCCCTTGAGTGAGCCGACCAGGCGGGACAGTGCGATCTTGGGCGGATAGTGCACCAGGAGGTGGATGTGGTCGGCCGCGCCGTTGAACTCGGTCAGTTCGGCGCCGAAGTCGGCGCACACCTGGCGCATGATGTCCTCGCACCTGGTCAGGATGGCGTCGTTGAATGACGCGTGCCGGTGGATGGTGGTGAAGACCAAGTGTGCGTGGAGGGTGTGGACGACACTGCGGCCCCTTCTTGTGTTCGGGTTCGTTTCCCAGCGAGGTGACATAGGCCAAATGTAGGGTCCTTGGCGTGAAGCTCGTGGTGCAGGTCAAGCTCATCCCGGACGCCGCGCAGGCCCGGGCCCTTGAGCGCACTTTGCACACGGTGAACGAGGGCGCGAATCAGGTGTCGGCCGCCTCGTTCGCCGTCTACGGGCTCAAGGGGTCGGTCAGGGATCTGCGGTCGATGGCCTACGGCGAGCTCAAGGCCCGTGGTCTGGGCGCGCAGGCCGCGCAGCATGTCATCAAGCGGGTAGTGGACGCCTACTCCACACTGCGGGCCAATATCCGGGTCGGGAACCTCGGCGGTGAGGGCTCCAGGCGGCGCCGCAAAGCCGAATCCAAGCCGATCGTCTTTCGGCCGGACGCCGCGCATACCTACGATGACCGGTGCCTGTCGTGGAATCATGACGCCCGGACTGTGTCGATCTGGACGATGGACGGACGCCTGAAGAATGTCCGCTTCGCCGGTTCGGCGGCGGCGCTCAAGCAGCTCACTCAGTACCGTAAAGGCGAATCGGACCTGGTCCGCCGTGACGGGAAGTGGTTCCTGGTCGCCACCTGCGAGGTCCCCGAAGCGCCGCGGTATGAGCCGCGGGACTGGCTCGGGGTGGACCGGGGCATCACCAACCTGGCCACCACCAGCGACGGCCACAACCACTCCGGGCGGCGCCTGGACCGGTACCGGCGTTGGCAGGCCCGCAAGAAGTCCGAGATCCAGGCCAAGAAGACACGCTCGGCCGCGCAGCTGCTCAAGAAGCGGGCACGCCGTGAGTCGCGGCACGCGACCCACACCAACCACACGATCTCCAAGACCGTCGTTGCTGTCGCCCAACGCACCGAACGCGGCATCGCCCTGGAACTGCTCCAGGGGATCGGCGGGCGGGTCACGGTTCGACGCGACCAGCGAGCACGGCAGTCTTCCTGGCCGTTCCACCAGCTCGGCGCGTTCATCGCCTACAAGGCCCGCCGCGCCGGCGTCCCGTTCATCGAGGTGGACCCGGCCTACACCTCGCAGCGTTGCCCGCGCTGCGGCCACACCGAGCGCGGCAACCGCCCCGCTCGGGACCATTTCCGCTGTCGCCGGTGCGGTCTCGCTGGGCCCGCCGACGTCGTCGCCGGGGTCAACGTGCGTGATCGCGCACGCTCGGCGTGGGTATTCGTCACCATGCCCCCACCGGTCCCCACCTGATGAGGAACCGGCGATGTGACCCGTGACCGTCCCCCGGTAGGAGACAGTCGGGAGCATAAACAAAGCCCTTCAGGGTCGAGTAGTTGACGCGAGACCGGCGTACCGGCGGCACTCGTCGTGGTCGGTGGGCAGGCCCCAGGCGCGGAGGATCTCCAGCAGATTGCCCCACTGCCAGCTCTCGGGCGGCAGTTCGGCGATCGTGCGGACGGTCCGCTGCTGCGCGGGGGTGAGGGCGGCGAACCGGGGGAGTGGGAGGGCCGGTGTGCGGAACGTCAGTCTGAGCGCAGCCGCGGCCATCGGGAACGACGCCTCGTCGGACGTGCGGGACAGGCCGTCGAGGACGGCGTCGACGGCCTCGGGCGGTGCCTCGTCCAGCGCGGCCAGCGTCAGGGCCGGGTAGAGGCGCAGGTCGTTCTCCAGGTAGGCGGTTTCCCCCTCGGGCGGGGACGCGCTGGAGGCCGCCAGTTCGGCGATGACGGGTGCGTCGGCCGCCCCCAGCCGGGCGAGTGCGATCGCGGCGGCCCAGCGCGGCAATGGCTCGGCGGCGGCCAGGTGATCGCGGAACCGGGGGAGCAGCGCCCGGCCCTCCAGGAGCCCGGCGGCGACGAGCGCATGCGCGATGACGACCGGGTCCTGCTCGGCTTCGAGCAGCGCCTCCAGCGCGGGGAGGGTGGCCGCCGCCTCCTCGGGGAACCAGCCCGCCGTGTACGCGGCGGCGGCCCGCACTCCGGCGTCGTCATCACCGAGCAAGGTCCGCACGGTGGGCAGACCGGCGCGGACGGCGTCGTAGGCGGCGAGTTCGGCCTCGACGGAGCGCAGCGCCCACGCGAAGTCGAAGTGGTCCCGGTCGAAGGCTCTTGCGCGGCGCTCCTGCTCGTTCGCCGCCTCCGCGACCCACGCGTCCAGCCGTCGTGCCTCGGCCGCCGGGTCGGAGTTCCGCAGCCGCGCCGCCTTCTCGCGCCAAGCCGTGATGTCGACGCCCGACGGCAGATGCGCCTCGTCGTACCCGACGGCGAGCGCGGCCGCCAGGTAGAGCGGCCAGGTGCGTTCGGGAGTGCCGGGATGGGACGCCAGCCCGAGCAGGAACGGGACCGCTGCGGCGGACGCGCCGTACCGGCTCCCCTGATGGAAGACGGTGGTGAAGAGCTCGCCGAGCGCCGCCTCCCGCTCGTCCTCGTCGGAGGAGGAAAGGGCGCGGAGCAGGTCGGGCACGTCCTCCGCCGACCCGTAGGCGTGGTCGAGGCCCGCCCAGTCGATGCCGTCCAGCCCCGCCAGCGGTTCGCCCATGCCGCGATCATGCCACCGGCACCGGACCGTCCGCCCTAAGCAGGCCTAAGGCCACTGACCGGGCGATATAAGGCGTCGTGCCCATGTGGGGACGGGGGCCTTAGCGAGAGTCTCTTGGATGTCGGGCCGTGCCGATCGGCCCGGACCATTCGGGAGGGGCCGTGTACCACCACGAGATCATGCAGTCGCTCATGAGCGAGCGGGCCCGCGCGCTGCGCGCGGAGGCCGGGGCCGAGCGGGACGCGCGACTGGTGCGCCGGGCCCGCGAGTACTGGGCCGAGCGCGCCGAGCGGATCGCCGCCCGGCCGGCCGCGCGGCGGCGGCGCCAGCACGGCACCGCGCCCGCGCGGTGACCGCGGCCCCGGCCGGTCGGCCGGGGCCGCCGTCATAGCGGAATGAAAACCTTTGTCAAGCCTGGAATTCTCCCGGGTCCGTGATTACCGTCTGCGGGTGGGTGTTCATCCTCCGTCTGCGAAAGGACCCCCATGTCTCTCGACGTGACCCCGGAACTGCTGGAGACGGCGCAGAAGGGCGAGGTCGGCGACGCGGACTTCGTCGAGTGCATCAGGACCTCCCTCCCCTACGCCTGGGACATGATCAGCGGCCTCGTGGCCCGGCTCCAGGTGGACGGCGGAGACTTCGCCGACAACCTCACCCCGCCGCCGGACGAGACGGCGCGCGGCCAGCTCCTCCGCGTCCTCGCCAGCGACGCCATGCGAGGCGCGCTGGAGCGTTACTTCGGGGTGAGACTCGCGTTCCAGAACTGCCACCGCGTCGCGGTCTTCCCCACCCAGGACTCCTCCGCCTACCGGACGTTCGTCACGGCCCGCGAACAGATCCTCAACCAGTCCCCCGAACTCCGCGACTGCTGACCCGCTCCCCCCCCGGCGGGGGGGGGGGGGGCGGCGGGCGGGGGCGCCGCGGGGCCGCC
>NZ_JBEZJP010000535.1:0-4640 GCF_040653175.1 Actinomadura sp. NPDC048032 | reverse complement strand
GCGCATGAGCCAGGTGGGCACGCCACCTCAGACAACGCACCCGGCCAGCAGCACGGCGCCCTTAAGGGCGGGTGCACGACCCGCATGGCGCGCGTACTCAAGCTGCGCGCGCCTCGGCACGAGGGGCCGCCCGCGGGGGTGCGTTGCCTCGCATGGCGCGCCTTTTCAGGGGGCGCTGGTTAGGTGGCGCGCCTGGTTCGGGTGGCGCCTCGCCTGCTAGCTCGTGCCAAGGGGCATAGGGGCCTGTCTCTGGCGCATGAGCCGCAGGGGGCACGATCGGTGGCTTGGTTGGACGGGGCGGCGCGCCGGCCGGACACTGCTTGGGGCAGGGTGCAGTGTCCGGGCGGCGTGCTCGTGTCGCGTCGGGTCAGCGTTTGGGGACGATGTTGACGATCTTGGGGGCGCGGACGATGATCTTGGCGATGTCGGCGCCGGCCAGGGCGTCCTGGACCTTGGGCGAGGCCAGGGCGCGGCGCTCCAGTTCCTCCTCGGCGATGCCGGGCGGGACGTCCAGGCGGTCGCGGACCTTACCGGCGACCTGCACGACGCAGGTGACCGACTCCTCCACCAGCAGGGCGGGGTCGGCGGACGGCCAGCCCGCGCGGACCACCGGCGCGGTGCGGCCCAGCAGCTCCCACGTCTCGTCGGCGGTGTAGGGGGCGAACAGCGACAGCAGGACCGCGATCGTCTCGGCGGCCTCGCGGACGGCCGGGTCGGCGGCGCCGGGGCCGGAGTCGACGGCCCTGCGGGTCGCGGTGACCAGCTCCATGATCCGCGCGATGGCGACGTTGAACCGCTGCGTCTCGACCAGCGTGGTGACCTCGTCGACCGTGCGGGCCGTGGCGCGGCGCAGGGTCGTGTCGCCGGAGGTGACGTCGACGCCGGGCTCGGAGGAGACCTCGGTGGCGATGCGGTGCACGCGGGACAGGAACTTCGACATGCCGTGCGGGGACACGTCGGCCCAGTCGATGTCGTCCTCGGGCGGACCGGAGAACAGGATCGCCAGCCGGACGACGTCCACCCCGAACTCGCCGATCTGCTCGCCCAGGTCGACGCCGTTGCCCAGCGACTTCGACATCGCCTTGCCCTGGTTGATCACCTGGCCCTGGTTCAGCAGCCGGGTGAAGGGCTCGGTGAAGTCGACCATGCCCATGTCGTGCAGGACCTTGGTGAAGAACCGGCTGTACAGCAGGTGCAGGATGGCGTGCTCGACGCCGCCCGTGTACTGGTCGACCGGCATCCACTTGCGGACCTGCTCGACGTCGAACGGGCCGCCCTCGTAGCCGGGCGAGCAGTAGCGGAAGTAGTACCAGGACGAGTCGACGAACGTGTCCATGGTGTCGGTGTCGCGGGTGGCGGCGCCGCCGCACTTGGGGCACTCGGTGTTCACCCAGTCGGACGCGGCGGCCAGGGGCGAGGTGCCCTTGGGGGCCAGGTCGGCGCCGCGCAGGCCCTCGGGCAGGGTCACGGGCAGCTGGTCGTCGGGGACGGGGACCTCGCCGCACGCCTCGCAGTGCACGATCGGGATCGGGCAGCCCCAGAATCGCTGGCGGGAGACCAGCCAGTCGCGCAGCCGGAAGTTCACCGACGCGCGGCCGGTGCCGCGCTCCTCCAGGATCGCGGTGATGCGGGCGATGCCGTCGGCCTTGGTCAGCCCGTCGATGGGGCCGGAGTTGACGATCGCACCGTCGCCGGGGGTGGCGACGCCGGTCTCGGCGGGGTCGGCCAGGCCGGTCTCGACGACGACGCGGACGGGCAGGCCGAACTTCAGCGCGAAGTCCAGGTCGCGCTGGTCGTGGGCCGGGACGGCCATGATCGCGCCGTGCCCGTACTCGGCCAGGACGTAGTCGGACGCCCAGACGGGCAGCCGCTCGCCGTTGACCGGGTTGACCGCGTAGCGGCCCAGGAACACGCCGGTCTTCTCGCGCTCGGTGGACAGCCGCTCGATCTCGCTCTCGCGGGAGACCTCGTCGCGGTAGGCCTCGAACGCGGCGCGGTGGTCGGGGTGGCAGATCTCCTCGGCCAGCGCGGCGTCGGCGGCCACGACCATGAAGGTGGCGCCGTACAGGGTGTCGGGACGGGTCGTGTAGACGCTGACGGGCTCGTCGCGCCCCTCGATCACGAAGTCGACGTCGGCGCCGGTGGAGCGGCCGATCCAGTTGCGCTGCATCAGCAGGACGCGCTCGGGCCACTTGCCCTCCAGCTGCGCCATGTCGTCCAGCAGCCGGTCCGCGTACTCGGTGATCTTGAAGTACCACTGGGTCAGCACGCGCTTCTCGACCAGCGCGCCGCAGCGCTCGCAGTGCCCGCCGACGACCTGCTCGTTGGCCAGGACGGTCTGGTCCTTCGGGCACCAGTTGACGTGGCCGCCCTTGCGGTAGGCCAGGCCCCGCTCGTAGAAGCGCAGGAACAGCCACTGCGTCCACTTGTAGTACTCGGGGTCGGAGGTGTGCAGGCGCCGCGTCCAGTCGAAGGACGGGGCGTAGCGGCGGAAGGAGGCCGCCTGCGTCTCGATGTTGGCGTAGGTCCACTCGGCGGGGTGCGAGTCGCGCTTGATGGCGGCGTTCTCGGCGGGCAGGCCGAAGGAGTCCCAGCCGATCGGGTGCAGGACGTTGAAGCCGCGCTGGAACCAGTAGCGCGCGACGACGTCGCCGATGGCGAACGCCTCCGCGTGGCCCATGTGCAGGTCGCCGCTGGGGTAGGGGAACATGTCCAGGGCGTAGCGGCGCTCCTCGGCGGGGCCCTCCTCGTCCGCCTTGAACGGGTCGAGCTCCTCCCAGCGGGCCTGCCACTTGTCCTGGACCGCCCGTGGGTCGTACCCGTCGTTCAGGGGGGATGCCCCCCCTGCACCCCCCGGCGTTGCGCGGTGGGGAACGTCGCTGCTCACGCTTCTGACTCCGGTTCCTGCTGCTGGGTCGTGGCCGTCCGCCGACATGAAACGGCCCCTCGCGCAGGAGGGGCCACCACGCTGACGTCAGTGCGTCAACGCGGTCCTTCGAGGAGCAGCCTGGCTGGCATACCTCAAGAGTAGCGCAACCGCAACCCCGCCCGCCGTGACTTAGTGCCCCGACTCCTGGCGGGCCATGGACACGACGCCGGTCACCTGCACGCGGGTCAGCTCCAGGTCGGCGCCCACGGCGGACAGCGTCTCCTCCTCGGAGACGGTCAACGGGCCGTCGACCAGCGCGATCTCGGCGGCGGCGCGCAGGATGCTCTCCCGCGCCTCGGGGGCGAGAGCGGAGGCGGCGCGCCCCATCTCGACGCGGACCTCGTCGAAGGGGCGGCCGAGGTCGGCGTTCAGGGCGGACTCGTCGAACCCGGGCTCGCCGGCCTGGCGGACGACGGCGACCGCGCGGGAGCGGGCGGCCGCGTTGGTGTAGTCGCCGGAGCGCAGGACCTGGGCGATCGCCATACGCAGCAGCATCGCGGGCATCTGCGCGAGCTGCGCGGTCGTCGGCACGTCGAGCACGGCGGGGTTCCAGCGGCCGTGGCAGGTGTCGCACTCGACGAACTCGCCGCCGGCCTTCGTCAGCGGGATGACCGGGATGAAGAACAGCGTGAAGAAGTTGCGCCCCTGCCTGCGGCGGTACTCGCGGTCGCCGCCGCATCCGGGGCAGTGGAAGACTCCCCTGGTCAGGGTGAAGAACACCACGCGCCAGCCGAAGATGATCAAGATTGCGCACCCTTTCTCGCTGCAGCGGCACATGCTAGCGCCGCGGGGTGACGGGCATCCGGCGCGGGCCCGGCGTCCGTCCGAACCGTCCGGATCCGGTCACAGAGCCGGGAACCTGACGAAGACGGCCCATCATCCTGCCCGCGGAGGCACCGTCACAACGACGAAAACGCCACGTCAAGGCCTGCGAACGATGGCGCCGGACGCGTCCCGTGCAGCAGGATGTGCGGAACGGTTTCATACACTCGCCGGTAACTAACCGGCCGGTCACCTTTCCGCGCGAGGAGTGCCATGCTCAACCTGTCCGTGCTGCTGGAGGACGCCGCCCGGGAGACGCCCGACCGCGACGCCGTCGTGTTCGGCGACCTCCGGCTCTCCTACTCCTTCCTCGACCAGGTCGCGAACCAGGTCGCGAACCTGCTGCGCGAGCGCGGCGTCGGGCCGGGCGACAAGGTGGCGCTGTCCAGCCCGAACCTCCCCTACTTCCCGATGGTGTACTTCGGGGCGCTCAAGGCGGGGGCGGTGGTCGTCCCGCTGAACGTGCTGCTCAAGCCGCGGGAGATCGCCTACCACCTCGGCGACTCCGGCGCCAAGGCGTTCTTCTGCTTCGAGGGCACGCCGGAGCTGCCGCTCGGCGAGATGGGGCGCGCCGGGTTCGAGCAGGCGGAGGGGTGCGAGCACCTCTTCCTGCTGCCCGCCGACCCGTCCGCCGCCGAGTCCCCGGTGGAGGGGGCCGAGCTGTTCTGGGCCGCGCTCGCGGGGAAGCCGGGCACCTTCGAGACGGCGCGGACCGGGCCGGACGACACCGCCGTGATCATCTACACCAGCGGGACGACCGGGCAGCCGAAGGGCGCCGAGCTCACGCACAGCAACCTCCTCATGAACGCCATGGTGGACGACACGCTCTTCTACCGGACGCTGCACGACACGTCGCTGGTCACGCTGCCGCTGTTCCACAACTTCGGGC
>NZ_JBEZJP010000534.1:0-4664 GCF_040653175.1 Actinomadura sp. NPDC048032 | reverse complement strand
GCGCGATCGGGAACCTGAGGTACTTCCCCGGAGGCAGTTGCGGAGCGACGACGCCGACCCGCCAGTGGTCGACGTACCGCTGCGGCCTTCGCTGAAGGATCTCCCGCCCGACGAACCGCGCCGTCGCGAGTTTGCGGTTGAGGACGCCGAGGTCGAATCCCGGAATCCGCGAGCACTTGTGGTCGCGGAGACCGGGCCATTTGTAGGTCAGGGTGTAGAGGGAATTCTTGTAGATGAGGTTCGTGAACCAGATCGGGTATCGCGGACCGCCCGCGATCATCTGGCTGTTCCCGCCGCTCCCCGTCCAGGTGAACGGGACCGTGATGCCGAGATCCCGGACGATCCATTTCCCCGTCCCGCGGAAGTCCCGCGGGAGTCGGGGCGGCGAAGGCGTGTGCGGGCCGGCCTGCTCCGCGGTCGTCGCATCGCCCGGCGGCCGGGGCCCGATCGGGGAGGCGGCCCGGGCGGGCCCCACGGCCGCCGGGGCCATGGCGACCGATCCGGCGAGCACCCCCAGCGCGGCCGTCCGGCGCGAACGTGTCCAGTTCATGATTCTCCCGGCGCCGCGTCGCGCGCGGGTTCCGGCGCGGCATGTCGAACGCGGCGATCATTTTGCTCCCTCCCCGGCGGCGGAGGAGCGAAGACCACAGGCAGGTCAGGGTCTGTTCCCGACCCGGTGAGGGCGCGGGCGGCGGGCGGTGGCCGGGCCCGGTCAACCGGCCGGGCGGTCGCGGCGGGCGTGGCCGCCCGGCAACGATCGGGCGCCTGACATGGGGTTTTCGAGGAAACGGCGGTGTCAAGGGCGAAGACCGCCGCACGGCGACACTTCGTAAATGTGGTGATTCGCCATAGGTGAGTGGTGAAAGCGCTGCTTGTCTCTAGATCGGCCGGATGTCCCCTCCGGCCGATTCCCGAGACCGGGCCCGTCGGCCCGCCTCCAGGAGGCAATGGTGCCCAGGACGCGCTGGACCGCCCTGACCGCTCTGGCGGCCACCGGAACACTCCTCACCGCCGGCCTCGCGGTCCCCGGACGGGCCGAGCCGCCGCCTCCCCGCCCGCGGCCGCCGGGAGAGCACACCGAGCCGGCCGACAAGGACGCGCGGCCCGGGCGGCTGGCCCCGACGAGCCGCCAGGTGGGCGCCGCCCGCGGCGTGACCGTGCGGTGGAACAGGCTCGGCACGCCCGCCTCGGTGACCGATGCCGGGCCCCTGGCCGGCGGGCTGCCCGGGGATCCGGAGAAGGCCGCCCGCGCGTACCTGGCCGGGCACCAGGACCTGTTCGGCCTCGACGCCGCCGCCGTCGGCGCGCTGGAGAAGGTCGCCGTCAACCCGGTCGGCGACGGCGCGGCCGTGCTGCTGCGCCAGCGGTTCGGCGGCCTTCCCGCCGGCCACGACGGCCTGGTGGCGGTCGGGGTGACCCGCGGCGAGGTCGTCTCGGTCACCTCCACCCTCTCCCGCGACGTCGCCGCCCCGGCGCCCGCCACGCTCTCCCCGCGGGACGCGGTGGCCGCGGCCGGGCGGGACGCGGGCATCCCCGCGTCGGCCGACGACCCCCGCAAGGCGCGGCTCGTCGCGGTGCCCACGGCCGAGGGCGTCCGCAGCGCGTACCAGGTCACGCTCATGGACGCCTCCGGGGCGGAGCCGAAGGCCGTCACCTCCCACGTCGACGCCCGGACGGGCTCGGTGCTCGTGCGGGAGAACCTCGTCGACCACGACAGCGACGACCCGCGCTGGGCGGTGTTCCCGGCGACCCCGCCCGGCGACTACTCCTCCCGCGACACCCGGGAGACCTGGTGCTTCGCGCCCGCGGCGGGGTGCCGCACCGTCGGCGGCGACCCCTCCAGCGGACGGCCCTGGGACGTCGACCCGGCGACCGGCGCGTCCAGCGCGACGACCGTGGGCAACGCGGCGAGGTCGTACGAGAACCGCGCGAGCGGCGACCCCTTCACGGTGGGGACCCGCACCAGCGCGCCGAAGCCCGACCGGAACTACACCTACCCGTGGACCAACCAGTGGCACACGGGCAGGTGCGACCCCGCGACGCTGGACAGCCCGCAGGAAGCGGACCTGGAAGCGGCCATGTCCAACCTGTTCGTCCAGCACAACCGGATGCACGACTGGTCGTACCGGCTCGGGTTCACCGAGTCGGCCTGGAACATGCAGGCCGACAACGGTGGGCGCGGCGGGCTCGGCGGCGACCCCGAGCAGGGCAACGCGCAGGCCGGCGCGCGGTTCCCGACCGTCCGCGACAACGCCAACCAGATCACCCCGCCGGACGGGACGCCCGCCATCACCAACATGTACCTGTGGCAGCCGATCGCGGGCTCGTTCTACCCGCCGTGCGTCGACGGCGACTTCGACATGAGCGTCATCGGCCACGAGTACACCCACGCCATCTCCGGCCGCATGATCGCCGGACCGGACGCCGGGTGGAGCGGGCCGCAGGCGGGCGCCATGAACGAGAGCACCTCCGACCTGTTCGCCATGGAGTACCTCAACGAGTACGGGCTGCGCCAGCCCGGCCGCACGCCGTACGTCATCGGCGGGTACGTCACCGGAGACCGGCGCGCCGGGATCCGCAACTACGACATGAGCCGGAGCCCGCTGAACTACGCCGACCTCGGATACGACCTCGTGGGCACCCAGGTCCACGCCGACGGCGAGATCTGGACCGCCACCCAGTTCGACCTGCGCCGGGCGTTCGTCCGGAGGTACGGCGAGGGCGGCGCCGCGTCGCAGCGCGGGTGCGCCGACGGGACGGTGCCGGTGGCGAAGTGCCCGGGCAACCGGCGCTGGGCGCAGCTGTCGTTCGACGCGCTGCTGCTCATGGCCGGCGGTGCTGTGAGCTACGTCGACCACCGCGACGCCCTGCTGGCCGCCGACACCCTCCGCTTCGGCGGCAGGGACCACGAGATGATGTGGAAGGTCTTCGCCGAGCACGGCCTCGGGAAGGACGCCGCGAGCGACGGCCCCGCCGACGCCGACCCGACGCCGAGCTTCGCCTCGCCCCTGTCGCGCAACGCCCGCGTCCGGCTGACGCCCCTCGGGGACGCCAGGGGCGGCAAGGTGCGCCTGTACGTGGGCGACTACGAGGCCCGCGCGGTCCCCGTCGCCGACACCGACCCGGCGACCCCGCTCGGCGACACCGTCGCGCTCGCCCCGGGCCGCTACTCCTTCGTCGCGGTGGGCGCGGGCTTCGGGCACCGGCGGTTCACCGCCGCGGTCGGCGCGTCGCAGCGGACCCTGCCGGTGGCGATGTCCCGCAACGAGGCCGCGGGCGCCAACGGCGCGACGGCGACCGGCGACGGCGCGTCCCAGGCAGCGCTGCTCGACGAGACCGAGGCGACGAACTGGCAGTCGGTGGCGGCCCCGGTCGCCGGACGCCAGGTGACCGTGGACCTGGCCGGCGACCGCCCGGTCAGGGTCGGCAGGGTGCAGGTGAGCGCGATGCTGCGGCCGTCGGTGGCGGGCGACCCGGAGGGCGCGGGCGGCACGCAGAACCGGTTCACGGCGCTGCGCGCCTTCCGGCTGCTGGCCTGTGACGCCTCCAAGGCCGACTGCGCCCAGAACGCCTCGTACCGCACCGTCTACACCAGCCCGTCCGACGCGTTCCCGGCCGACCGGCCGCGGCCCACGGCGCCGGACCTGATCATGCGCTCGTTCGACCTGCGGGACGTCACCGCGACGCACCTGCGGCTGGAGGTGGTCTCCAGCCAGTGCACGGGCGCGCCGGCCTACGCCGGGGAGCAGGACGACGACCCGCGGTCGGCCACCGACTGCGGCACCGCGAGCCCGAGCGCGGGCATCGTGCGGACCTCCGAGCTCCAGGCGTTCGCCCGCTAGGAGAGAGGCCGGACCGAGCGGGGGGCGGAGAGGATCCGCCCCCCGCTTCGACTTACAGGGCGGGCCGCCGGGGCCCGCGGCTTTGCCGTGCCTGCCAGAGGCTTGTCTCCGCGTGCCCGATCCCGGGCGGTCCGGTTGACGGAGCGGCGCGGCGCCGCGACCTTCTAAAAGGAAAGTTTCCTTAGAGTTGGCCTCCGGGCCGGCTCCCTCCGCCTTCGGGTACGCCGTACCTCCCCCCGCCAAGGAGACGCAGGATGCCAAGGAAGACCAGCCTCGCCGTGGCCGCCGCCGTGACCGCCGGGCTGCCGCTGGCGCTCGCCGTGCCGGCCTGGTCCCACGGGTACACCACCTCGCCCCCGAGCCGCAGCTACCTGTGCGGAACGCACCAGGTCCGCAACTGCGGCCAGGTCCAGTGGGACCCCGACGGCGTCGAGGGGCCGAAGGGCTTCCCGCAGCGCGGACCGGGCGACGGGAAGATCTGCGCCGGCGCCGACGGGCGCTGGGCGCCGCTCGACGACCCGCGCGGCGGGACCGGGTGGCCCGCCACGAAGGTGACGGCCGGCCAGTCGTTCAGCATCAGCTGGCAGTTCACCGCCGCGCACGCCACCACGTCCTTCCGCTACTTCCTCACCAAGGACGGCTGGGACGCCGCCAAGCCGCTGACCCGCGACGCTCTGGAGCTCACGCCGTTCCTCCAGCAGAACTACAACGGGCGGCCGCCGTCCGGCCAGACCACCCACACCGGGACGCTCCCGCAGCGGCACGGCCGGCACCTCCTGCTCGCCGTGTGGGACATCGCCGACACCGGCAACGCCTTCTACC
>NZ_JBEZJP010000533.1:0-4694 GCF_040653175.1 Actinomadura sp. NPDC048032 | reverse complement strand
GAGCCCGCCGCCGCGCGGCCCGGTGAGCGGATCCGGCTTTCGGTGCCGGGATGCAGGGGCGGGCGGCGGGGCGGGCGGCGGCGGGGCGGACTCGTGGACGCGCTGCTCGCCGTGGGGCTGCTCGGGCAGGCCGTGCTCGTTGTGGGAGCCCTGTTCCGGCGCCGACCCGGGCGGGGGCGGCGGCACGTACTGGAAGGGCGGTTCCAGCGAGGACGGGGCGGGCGGTTCGGGCGCGGCGGGCGGCGGGACCGGCGGCGCGGCCGGGGGCGGCGCGGGCGCCACCGCGGGCGGCGGGCCCGGGGCCTCCTGCGCGGGCTCGGGCACCGGCGCGACCGGCTGGTCGGCGCCCGTGGCGGCGCGCTCGGCGGCCATGTGGGCGCGGGCGGCCTTGATGATGTCCCACGCCGACAGCTCGTCGGTGGAGGGCGGAGTGTGCATGGCCGGGGACGTCAGCTCCGCCGCGACCGCCTGCGGCACCGCGAACCCCGTCGCCGGAGGCGGCACCTGCGCCAGCCGGCACCACGTCAGCCCGAGGGTGTAGCTGGTGGCCAGCAGCGCGGCCAGGGCGTCGGAGTCGTCGCTGCGCAGCGCGTCGGGCAGCCGCCCGTCGCGTGGCCACAGCGACCGCAGCGGGTTGGCCGGGTCGGTCAGGACCGCCTGCAGCGTGCGGGCGCTGTCGGCGTCCAGCCAGTGCTGCAGCGCCGGCAGCGCGCCCGGCGCGGCCTGCAGGTCGGCGGCCAGCACCGCGATCCCGGCGCGGCGGACCTCGTCGTGGCTGCGGCCCGCCGCGGCCGGGCGCGGCCCGGTCAGCTCCGCGACGATCTCCTGCAGGTCGTACAGGGCCAGGCGCAGGTACTCGCCGGGCGCGGTGTCGCGGACCATCGGGGTGGCGAACTCGGCGGGGCAGCGGCGCCGCCACTCCTGCAGGATCGCCTCGGGCCCGTACCGGACGGTGGCCATGTCCTGGTTGACCATGCGCAGGGACGCCGCGGTCACCGCGGCCAGCGCGTCGGCGCCGGGCCGGAACCGGGGGTCGGCCTGCAGCCCGGCGGCGACCTCGTACATGACGCGGGCGATGTGGGCGGCGCCGCCGCCGTCGCCGGCGCCGAGCCGGTGGACGTAGTAGCCGGCCAGGGTGGCGAAGTCCGGCGGCATCATCCAGTGCAGCTGGTCGGCCGAGGTCGTCAGGAACGGGATGAACGACTCGATCAGCGGGTGCTCGGTCAGCACCACCGGGGACCCGGCGCACCACAGCAGCGCGCCCCACGCGGCGGCGACGGTGCTGGGCGTGCCGGGCTGGAACATCGGGTCGCGCTGGGCGAACTGCTGCGGGTTCACCGCCAGCGCGGTGGTCAGCGCCTGGGAGATGCGGGCGACGACGGCGGTGTCGGGGACGGGCCCGAGGAACCCCAGCGGCGCCACGCGCCCGGCCGACAGGTCCGGGCCGGTGGGGAACAGCTGCGGCGGGACGGGCGGCGTCCCGGCGCCCTGGGGCGCGGGGACGGCGACGCGGCGGTCCTCGAACTGCGCGGGGGGCGGGCAGGGGTGCCAGGTGCCGTCCAGGCCGCACCGGTACCAGCGTCCCCACGCGCCGTACAGCCACCACTCGCCGGCGCCCCACAGCATCCGCGCGGCGATCTGCGCCGCCCGGTCGGCCGGCTGGGCGCCCTGCCACCACGGTGAGGCCACCAGCTCGCGCACGTTGCCCTCGACCGAGGCGAACAGGTCGCCGCTCGGGCCCCCTCCGGTTCCACCGGGCCCCGCCCCGGCCGACTGCCAGCTCATCCGGCGAATAGTAGTGGCCGCGGGCGTCGCGTCCGGCATCGCCCGCATTAAAGGCCGGTATCCCGCCATCGACGTGTAAGGAGTGTTATGGCAGGATGCTCATTAGTCCGCCGGGAGCGGGCTCTGCGGCACACCGCACGACCCGGGGGTGAGGATGGACGGCGCCGCGCGGACCCGCGCCGGGGGACTGGGCCTGGCGGTGCTGTCCTCGGTGTGCTTCGGCGCGTCCGGGCCGCTCGGCAAGGCCCTCATCGAGGCCGGAATCAGCCCGCTGCAGGCGGTGTGGCTGCGCATCACGGTCGCCGCGCTGGTCCTGGCGCCGCTGCCGTTCCTGCTGCGCGGGCGGGCCGCCGCCCGCGGCCTGCGCCCCCACCTGCCCGCCCTGGCCCTCTACGGCCTGACCGGCGTCGCCGGCTGCCAGGCCTTCTACTTCGTGGCCGCCTCGCGCCTGCCGGTCGGGGTGGCGATCCTGCTGGAGTTCAGCGGCCCCGTCATCGTGCTGGCGTGGCTGCGGCTGGTGCGCCGCGCGCCCGTGCACCGCAGCGCCGCCGCCGGCGTCACGATCGCCATGGTAGGCCTCGCCCTGGTAGTGCAGGTGTGGACGGGGCTGTCGCTGGACCCGGTCGGCCTGGCCGCCGGGCTCGGCGCCGCCGCCTGCCAGGCGAGCTACTTCCTCATCGTCGATCGGCTGGCCGGCGAGGTCGACGCCCTCGTCATCACCTCCGCCGGCGGTGTCGTCGCCGCCCTCGCCCTGACCGCCCTGGCCGCGCCGTGGACGCTGCCCTGGCAGGTGCTGCCCGCCCCGGTGGCCGTCGCCGGGCACGCCGCGCCCGGCTGGGCGCTGGTCGCCTGGATCGGCCTGGTCAGCACCGTCCTGGCCTACCTCACCGGCGTCGCCGGGCTGCAGCGCCTGTCGGCGCAGGTCGGCGGCGCCATCTGCTACACCGAGGCCGTCGCCGCCGCCCTCATCGCCTGGGCCGTCCTCGGGGAGCGCCTCACCGCCGCGCAGATGACCGGCGGCGCGATCGTGCTGGCCGGCGCCTACATCGCCCAGCGCGCCACCGTCACCCAACCCGAGGTCCTGCACGTCACCGCCCCCGCCCCCGCGGACCGCCCGCAGGACGGCGCCGCGAGGGGCGGTGCACGCGACTCCGCGCAGGGCGGCGGGACGGGCCCGCGGCCCAGCCCCGCCTCCCTGCGCCCCTGACCGGCCTCTGGCCGGCCCCGGTCAGGCGTTCTCGCGGCGGAACCGGCGGGCGCCCAGCGCCACCGACGCCACCACCAGCGCGACCGCCACCAGTGCCCCCTCCGCGACCGCCGCCGTCGCGAAGTCGCCGAGGAACGCCGCCCGCGCCGCGTCCACCATGTACCGGAACGGGGTGAACCGCGACACCGCGTCCAGCCATCCCGGCGCCAGGCTCATCGGCAGCAGGATCCCCGACAGCAGCATCAGTGGCAGCGTCACCGACGTCAGGATCGGCGCGAACGCGTCCTCGCTGCGCGTGCGCAGCGCCACCACGTAGGACAGGGACGCCACGCTCACCGCCAGCGCCACCACCAGCGCCAGCCCGACGGCGATCCCGCCCACCGGGGCACGCAGCCCCAGCGCCAGCCCGACCGCCACCACCACCGCGCCCTGGAACGCCACCACGGCGGTGTCGCGCAGGACCCGCCCCAGCAGCAGCGCGGTGCGGCTGGCCGGGGTGACCCGCAGCCGGTCCACCACCCCCGACCGCAGATCCGCGATCAGCCCGAACCCCGCGAACCCGGCGCCGAACAGCGCCAGCTGGATCAGCACCCCGGGCACGAACACCTGCCAGGCGCTGCCCGCGCCGAACCCGCGCACGTCCACCAGATCCGTCAGCAGCGGCCCGAACAGCACCAGGTACAGCAGCGGCTGCACCGCGCCGAACACCACCGCGACCTTGCTGCGCAGCGTCTGCCGCATGTACCGCATGAAGATCAGGCGCGTGTCGGAGGCGACCCGCGCGGCAGCGGCCGCCCGACCGGCCGCCGCGGTCGCTCCGGCCGCTCCGGTCGCTTCGACGGAAGCGCTCTGTTCACCAAACATGGGGGGAGACTCCTCGGTTCAGGCCGCGTCGCGCAGCGAGCGGCCGGTGACGGTGAAGAACACGTCGTCCAGCGTGGGGCGGGCCAGGTTCAGCGACGCCAGCTCCACCCCCGCGCCGTCCAGCGCGCGGATCAGGGACATCAGCGCCGTCTCGCCGTCCTCGACGGTCAGCCGCAGCGTCCCGCCGGACACCGCGGCCTCGCGGACGGCCGGATGCGCCGCCAGCGCCTTGCGGGCGCCCTCGACGCCGGCGGCCTCCGCCAGCTCCACCGTGACCACGTCCCCGGCGACGCGGCGCTTGAGCTCGGCGGGCGTGCCCTCGGCGACGATGCGGCCCCGGTCGATGATCAGCAGCCGATCGCACAGCGCGTCGGCCTCGTCCAGGTAGTGCGTCGTCAGGAACACCGTCGCGCCGTCCCGGTCGCGCATGGCGCGGATGTGGTCCCACAGGTTGCCGCGGCTCTGCGGGTCCAGGCCCGTGGTGGGCTCGTCCAGGAACAGGAGCGGCGGACGGTGCACCAGCCCGAGCGCGATGTCCAGGCGGCGGCGCTGCCCGCCCGACAGCGACCCCGCCGGACGCGGCCCGAGGCCCTCCAGGTCCAGGCGCGCGCACAGCTCGGCGATCCGCGCGGACCGGTCGCGCACCCCGTACAGGCGGGCCTGCAGGTCCAGCTCCTCGGCCACCGGGACGCCCGGGTCGGTGCCGCCGCCCTGCGCGACATAGCCAATGCGGCGCCGCACCGCCGCCGGATCGGCGCGCAGGTCGTGGCCGGCGACGGTCGACGTGGCCCGCGTCTACGCGATGTACGAGCAGCTCAGGCGCGAGCGCAATCTGCTC
>NZ_JBEZJP010000532.1:0-4738 GCF_040653175.1 Actinomadura sp. NPDC048032 | reverse complement strand
GGCGGCGGCCCCGGCGCCCCCGAGGCGGCGACGCGGGCGCGGCTGCACGGGCTGCCTGACCGCCGCCGTCGTGGTCATCGGTCTGATGATCGTCGTGGGAGTCGCGGGGTACCGCTACTTCCAGCCCGTCGAGGGACGGCAGAACACGCCGGCCAGGGACGGCCAGTTCACCTTCGTGGCGTCCCCGACGGCCTGCGGCGTCACCGTGCGCGGCCTCAAGCCCGACTTCGGCGAGAAGCTGTGCCGCGTCAGGATCACCGTGACCAACACCGGGACCAAGACCCGCACGCTCACCGCGGAGCACCAGAAGCTGATCGACGACGGCGGGACGTCGTACGAGGCGCGGGCGATGCCGCGGAGCGGCACCGCGGACGCGGGCACCGCCTCGCTCGCCGAGGTGCTGTCTCCCGGCGCCAGGTTCAACGGCATGCTGATCTTCGAGATCGCCGCCACGGCGCAGCCGGTCTCGGTGGTCCTTCACGACGCCGCTCTGAGCAAGGGCGTGCGCATCGCCGCCAAGGCCGGCTGAGCGACGCGGGTCGGCAGCGGCCGAGGAAGGCGGGACGCAGCGAGCTGACCTTGCGGCGCGGCGATTTTCGCGGTCTTCGCGGTTGCAAGATCGACAGGACTCCGGACGGTGTCCTGTAAGCGGTGTCGGTGCGGTGATGGCGGGTCCATGGCGTCACCGGCGCCGCCGCGGTCCGGGCGTTCGCCGGCCGGGCCGCGGAACGTCTCTGACCTGTGGAGAAGACCTGTCCTGATGGCCGTCGACATGCGCTCCGAGGAGCTCCTGCCGCGGCGGCGGACGAAGGAGTGGCCGTGAAGCCGCAGAACAAGGGCGTCGAGATGGCCCGCTCGCGGGTCGGCTGGTGGGCCGCGGCGGCCCTGGTCACCGTGCTGCTGCTCGCCACGATGCTGGGCGGGGGGCGGGTCGGCCTCGCCGTCGCGGCCACCGACGGCAGCGCCTGGCTGTGGAGCCGGACGGCGGGCGAGGTGGACCGGGTCAACCCCGACAGCGGCCGGGTGGAGCAGCGCCGCCAGGTGACCGACGCCCGCGGCCACCGGGTGCAGGTGACCCAGAACGACCGGTTCCTGCTCATCCACGACCTGGACACCGGCCGCGTGTCGTCGCTCGACCTCAACGGCCTGGGCTTCTCGGGACGGTTGGACATCGGCACCCGCGGCGATCCGCACCTGGCGATGGGCTCCAACGGAGCCGCGCTGGTCGAGCGCACGACCGGCGCGGTGCGCGCGCTCGACCCGGCCACGCTGCGGCCGGTGGGCCCGGTCCTGCAACTGCCCGGCCCGCTGGTCGGCGGCGAGTTCGACGACGCCGGCCTGCTGTGGGTGGCCGCGCCCCGGCAGGGCACCGTCCTCGCCGTGAAGGTCGCCGCCCAGGGCCCCAGCGTCGTCCGCACGGCCGAGGCGGCCCCGCCCGATCACGACCTGGCGATGACCGTGCTGGACGAGGGCGCCCTCGTGGTCGACCGCGACGGGCGCGGACTGGTGGTCGCGACGGGCGGCGGCACCCGCCGGGTCACGACGCCGGTGTCGCTCGTCGGCGCCATGGTGCCGGCGCGCACCCACGGCGCGCTCGCCGCGGTCACCGTGCCCGCGGCCGGCGCGGTGGTCACGCTGGGCGACGTGCGCCAGGGCGGCCCGGTGCGGTCGTTCCCCCTGACCGATCCCGTCCAGGAGCCCGCCGTGCCGTTCGCCGGCAAGGTGTACCTGCCCGTGCGGGAGACCGGGCAGGTGCGGGTCTTCGAACCGGCGGGCCGGCAGACCGGCATGCTGTCGATGCCGGCCGGGCGCGGCGACATGGAGCTTCAGGTCCGCGAGGGCAACCTGTTCGTCAACTCGCCGGGCAGCACGGACGCCCTGGTCGTCGGCGGGGACGGTGTGGCCCGCAAGGTCGGCAAGTACCCGGGCGGGCCGGGGCGCGGCGGAGGCCGCCCGCACAAGCCCGGCGGCGGGGCGAGCAGTCCGCCGCCGGTGCCGGCGCCGCCCGCCGACCCGGTCTTCCCGGACCCGTTCGAGCCGGACCCCCCTTCCGAGGGACCCGAGACGCCGCCGTCCACCCCCGCGACGCCGCCTGCGGACCCCCGCACGGAGGCGCCCCGGCCGTCGGCGACGCCCGGCCCGCACCTTCCGTCGCCACGGGTGCCCTCGCGCACGCCCACGGCATCGCCCAGCGGGAGCAGGCCGACCACGCCGAGGCCGACCACGAGCAGGCCGACGTCCACCAGGCCGGCGACGCCGAGGCCGACCACCACCAGGCCCACCGCGCCGAGGCCGACCACCCCCAGGCCGACGACCCCGCGGCCGACCACCCCGAGGCCGACGACGCCCAAGCCCACCCCGACCAAGCCGAAGCCGAAGCCCACCCAGACGCGCAACCCGTACACGCCGGCGCAGGTCTGCAACGCGACGGCGGGCGGCAACTACCAGGTCCAGCGGTCGTCGTCGTTCGCGGGCGGACGGATCTACCAGCTCTACAGCGCGTCCACCAAGAAGAACTGCGCGGTCACGATGAAGACCGCGGACATCGGCAAGGCCACCAACGTCTGGGTCCGCCTCCAGAGCCAGAACGGCGGCAAGGTCGCCTCCGACAACGGCTCGTTCAAGTACTACGCCGGCCCGGTCTTCGTCCTGGCGCCGGGCGACTGCGTCCGGTACTCGGGCGGCGCCTCCGGCGCCAGCGCCTCGGCCGGCTGGGGCAACTGCGGCTAATGAAGGGCAATGAGTGAGCACCACGACCGCGACGCCGGCGCTGCCCGACGAGGAGGCGCTGCTGGCCGCCGCCGCCTTCGAGCGGATGGCCTCCGGCATCCAGTCGGCGGCGCGCTGCGATCCCGCCACGGTGCGGCTGATCCTCACCGCGTTCGCCGCGGGCGGGCACGTCCTGCTGGAGGACCTGCCCGGCATGGGCAAGACGACCCTGGCGCGCGCTCTGGCGGCGGTGACCGGCGGGAAGATCGGACGCGTGCAGTGCACGCCCGACCTGCTGCCGTCCGACGTCACCGGAGTGACGATCTTCAATGAGCGGAGCCGCGAGTTCGAGTTCCATCCGGGCCCGGTGTTCGCCAACGTCGTCATCGTGGACGAGGTCAACCGGACCTCCCCGAAGACGCAGTCGGCGCTGCTGGAGGTCATGCAGGAAGGGCGGATCACCGTGGACGGGAAGGCGCACCCGGTGCCGCGCCCGTTCCTGGTGGTGGCCACGCAGAACCCCATCGACCTGGAGGGGACGTTCCCGCTGCCCGAGGCGCAGCTCGACCGCTTCCTGATGCGGCTGTCGCTGGGGTACCCGGGCGAGGAGGCGGAGCTGTCGCTGCTGCGCGGCTCGTCGCTGACCGAGCCCGAGGACCTGGCGCCGGTGCTGATCGGCGAGGAGATGGCGCGGCTCGGCGCCGCCGCCGAGCGGGTCGCCGTCGCCGAATCCGTCAACCGGTACGTCCTGCAACTGGCCCAGCGCACCCGGCGGCATCCGCAGCTGCGGGCCGGCGTCTCCCTCCGGGGCTCCATCGCCCTGTGCCGGACGGCGCGGATCTACGCGCTGGCCGACGGCCGCGGCTATGTCACCCCGGACGACGTCAAGGCCCTGGCGCGCCCGGTCTGGGCGCACCGGCTGGTTCCGCTCTCGGGGGCCGCGGGCGCGGCCGAGACCGCGGAGCTGCTGGACGGCGTCCTGGCCGAAGTCCCCGTCCCGGCGGCGCAGGGGAACGGCTAGGCCGTGGCCGGCGGCACCCTCCGCCCCACCGCCCGCGGCTGGGCGCTGCTCGCGGCCGGGGCCGTCCTGTGCGGCTGGGGCTTCGGCCTGGGCTACCCGGCGCCCGGCGCGCTGGGGGCGCTCGCCTTCCCGGCGGTCGCGCTGGCCATGGCGCTCGCCGGCCGGCTCCCGGCCGCCCGGGTCGGCCGCCGGATCACGGCGTCGCGGGTCCGCGCCGGAGTACCCGTGACCGTCGTCCTGGACGTCGCGGCGGGCAAGGGCGCCGGGAGCGCCACCGTCGCCGAGCGCGTCACCGGGATCGGTGATCCGGTCGTCCTTCCCCTGGGCCTCGCCCGCCCGAGGATCCGGTACGAGCTGACCCCGCGGCGGCGCGGCGTGGTGGAGGCGGGACCGCTCAGCCTGGTCCGCACCGACCCGCTGGGGCTCGCGCGCGCCGTCCGGGCGGCCGACGACGTGCCGGTGCGGTTGCTGGTGCATCCGCGCCACCACCACCTCGCCCCCGTGCCGGCGGCGGGCGGCGGGGGCCGGGACACCTCGTCGGCGTCGGTCCGGGCCTCCGAGGGGGCGTTCGCGGGGCTGCGCGAGCACGCGCCCGGCGACGACGTCCGGCAGATCCACTGGCGGACGTCGGCGCGCCGCGGGCGGCTGATGGTCCGCGAGCACGCCGACTCCGCCGGCACGGGCATGACCCTGCTGGTCGACGACCGGTACGGTCCGGACGAACTGGACGCCCTCGTGGAGGCCGCCGCGTCGATCGTGCGGTCCGGCCCGGACGTCCCGGTCGAGTTGCGGCTGGCCGGCGGCGTGCGGTCCGCCGCCGCGGCGGGGGTCGTCGCGCACCTGGACGTGCTCGCCGAGGCGGCGGCGCGGCCCGGCGCGGACTTCCCGGGCGCCTGCGCGGGGCTGCGCTCGGCCCCGACGGGGCGCGCGATCGTGCTGCTGTCCACGGCGGCGGCGGACGAGGACGCCGCCGCGGCCATGCGGCTGCTCGCGGCGCGGCACACCGTC
>NZ_JBEZJP010000531.1:0-4771 GCF_040653175.1 Actinomadura sp. NPDC048032 | reverse complement strand
GGCACGCCCGGGAGCGCCGCCGTCCTGGGAGTGGGACGGGTGACGGCGGCGGTGGAGCGGCTCGAAGGAAAGTGTTCTAGAGGTTAGAAAACTCTGTCCAGTTGTTTAGGAGAACATCTTGAGATAAGTTCAGGCGGAAATGTCATCATTTCCCGCTTAGTTGGCCCCGCGGCCATTTCCGTGGGTCCCCGGAAGAGGTAGTAATGTCCCTCCCCGTGCCCCCGACCCTCGACTCGCTGCTGGACTGTCCGCCCGGGCTGCTCGACATGACGTTCGACCAGCTGCGGACCCTGCTGGTGGTGCACGAGACCGGTTCGGCGCTGCGGGCGGCCCGGGTGCTGGGGCGCGAGCAGTCGAGCGTCCAGAAGCAGCTCGACACGCTGAACCGCAACAGCCAGGTGCTGTGCGGGGAGGTCCTGACCGTCCGGCAGGGGCGCGGGAAGGACTACCTGTTCACGCCGACCGGGGAGACCACGGTCGAACTGGCGCGCACGACGTTCGAGAAATGGCTGGAGTCCATTCACTGGAGCCGGCGCCGCCTCGGCCGCATGCTGACGGTCGGCACCACCGAGTTCACGCTGCCGATCGTCTCCCGGGCCTGGGACCGGGTCTCGGAGGAGTTCCGGCAGCGCGAGGTCGAGTTCAAGGTCGCCCACGTCCGCACCAAGGACCTGTGGTCGCGGCTGGAGACCCGCCAGGTCGACCTCATCTGCGGCAGCATCGTCAGCACCCCGGAGGGCGACCTGCGCCTCCAGGAGTACGAGGTCGTCGAGTACGCCCGGGGCCAGGCGCTGCTGCTCACCAACCTGCCGGAGGGCGAGCTGCCCGGCACGCCGGTGCAGACCAGCCGCCTCGGGCGCATCCCGCTGGTGGTGCCGCCCGCCGGGCTCGTCGCCGACCTGCTCGCCACCTGGTACGGGACGAACTTCCGCGAGCGGCTCAACGTCGTCGCCGACATCGACGACGTGCACTACGGGCTGTCGCTGCTGCGATCGGGGTTCGTGCGCGGCTGCATGATCGTCACCGGTTCGATCGGGCGGGGCATGGCCGCGCAGGAGGACCCCGACGCCGTCCCGCTCCGCGCGATCGGGCTGGACGACGACCTGGAGCCCAGGGCCGAGTTCATGACGGGCGCGTTCGTCCGCCGCGCCGACCTCGAACGCTACGACGCGGGCCACCCCCTGAACCGCCTCTGGGACGCGGTCAGGGAGGACGTCCGCACCTACACTCCGCTCGCCTGAGCGGCCCCGCCCTACTTGATCTGGTTGTCGACCACGTCGAGGGTGGGGCGGGCGCCCAGGTGCTGCATGGCGCGGGCGGCCAGGCGGCAGCCCGCGGTGAGGGCGTCGGCCGGCTGCTTGCCGTCGAGCCACGGCGGGAGGAACCCGGCGACGAACGCGTCGCCGGCGCCCGTGCCGTCGATGATCTTCTCGACGGGCTCCGCCGCGACGGTGACCGGCTCGGGACGGCCGTTGGTGTACCACAGGGCCCCGTCGGCGCCGTTCGTGATCACGACCTGCGGGTACCAGGCGGTCAGCACCTTGGCGGCCTGCTCGGGCGTGTCGCGGCCGGTGAGGATCTCGGCCTCCTTGGCGTTGACGACCAGGAGGCGGGCGCCCTGCGTCCACTCCAGGAAGGGCTCGGCGCCCATCCGCTTGAGCGGGGAGGACGAGCCGCCGTCCACGGAGACCGACATCTGCGTCTTGCGGGCGATCTCCAGGGTGTGGATGGCCGCCTTGCGGGACCCCTCGTTGATCAGGGCGTAACCTGACAGGTGCAGGTGGGTGCCGCCGGAGAACAGGTCCTTGCAGCGCTCGATGTCCTCCGGGAGGAGGGCGGCGTTGGCGCCGGGGTCCGACAGCATCGTCCGGTCGCCCTTGTGGGTGACCATGACCACACAGGTGCCGGTGGGACGTTCCTGGTCCATGACGAGGCGGGCGTCGACGCCGTAGCCCATCAGTTCCATGTCCCGGTTCCGGCCGGCGATGTCGGAGCCGCGGCGGCCGACGAAGGCGGCGTCGGTCCCCTCCACGGCGAGCCATGCGGCCACGTTGGCGCCGGAGCCACCACCGTGCGTCGTCACGGCGGCGGGCGTGTCGCTCCCCTTGGCCAGGGGATACGCGGCACGCGCCACGGTGTCTGTCATAAGATCGCCGACCACGACCACGCGCGTCATGGAGTCATCACCTCGATCAACACGGCCCGCGCGAGCGGCAATTCTTGGACGTGTGCTCGACCGTAACAGCTTCGGAGCCCGGATTAGGTCTCGAACGCGCAGCGAAACCGAGGAAGCCGGTTTTTTCGTCGCGGGACCGTGACGCATCCGTGCCTTACCCTCGGGTACGTGACCGAGCGTTATCCGGATCAGTGGGAGGCCGACGTCGTCCTCAGCGACGGCGGGACGGCCCATCTGCGCCCCATCTGCCCCGAGGACGCCGATCTCCTGCGCGCGTTCCACGCGCGGCTGTCCCCGGAGTCGATCTACTACCGGTTCTTCTCGCCGCGCCCCCGGCTGTCGGACCGCGAGATCGAGCACTTCACCACCGTCGACCATGACCGGCGCGCCGCGCTGATCGCCACGATCGCGGGGGAGATGGTGGCGGTCGTCCGCTACGACCGGCTCGCGGACCGGCCGGAGACGGCGGAGGTGGCGTTCCTGGTGGAGGATGCGCACCAGGGCCGCGGGCTCGGCGCGGTGCTGCTGGAGCACATCGCGGCGGCGGCCCGCGAGCGCGGGGTGCGCCGGTTCGTGGCGAGCGTCCTGCCCGACAACCGCCGGATGACCCGGGTGTTCCGGGAGGCCGGGTACCGGGCGGAGCAGCGCTTCGAGGAGGGCGTGATCGAGCTCGTCCTCGACCTGGAGCCGACCGACACCTCGCTGGAGGTCATGACGGCGCGCGAGCACCGGGCCGAGGCGCGCTCGATCCAGCGGCTGCTGTTCCCGCGGTCGGTGGCGGTGGTCGGGGCGAGCCGGGCCGAGCACAGCGTCGGCCGGACCGTCCTGCGGAACCTGCTCGCCGGGGACTTCAGCGGGCCCGTGTACCCGGTGCACCCGACGGCGGTCGCGGTGGCCGGGGTCCGCGCGTACGCGTCCGTCCTGGAGATCCCGGACGACGTGGACCTCGCGGTCGTGGCGGTGCGGGCCGACGCCGTGCACGAGGTCGTGGAGGAGTGCGCGGGCAAGGGCGTGCGGGGGCTGGTCGTCGTGTCGTCCGGCTTCGGCGAGGTCGGGGAGGAGGGACGGGCCGCCCAGGAGCAACTGGTGCGGCTCGCGCGCGCCTACGGGATGCGGGTCGTCGGCCCCAACTGCCTCGGCATCGCCAACACCGACACCGACGTGCGGCTGAACGCGACCCTGGCGCCGACCATGCCGGGACGGGGCCCGGTGGGGTTCTTCTCCCAGTCCGGCGCGCTGGGCATCGCCATCCTGCAGCGGACGGCCGCGCGCGGTCTCGGGCTGTCCACGTTCGTCTCGGCGGGGAACCGGGCGGACGTCTCCGGCAACGACCTGATGCAGTACTGGGAGGAGGACCCGGCGACCAGGGCCGTCCTGCTGTACCTGGAGTCGCTGGGCAACCCCCGCAAGTTCGCGCGGCTCGCGCGCAGGCTCGGCCGCCGCAAGCCGATCGTGGCGGTGAAGAGCGGGCGCAGCACGCAGGGCGTCCCGATCGGGCACGCGGCGCGGGCGCTCACGCTGCCCGACCACGCGGTCAGCGCGCTGTTCGAGCAGGCCGGCGTGATCCGGGTGGACGACCTGGCGGAGCTGTTCGACGTGGCGCAGGTGCTGGCCTACCAGCCGCTCCCGGCCGGCGACCGCATCGCGATCATCGACAACTCCAACTCGCTGGGCCTGCTGGCGCAGGACGAGGCCGTCGCGCTCGGGCTGGAGGTCCGGCCCCGCATCGACCTCGGCCCCCGCGCCGACGCCGACGACTACGAGGCCGCCCTCGCCGGCGCGCTGGACGACGACACGGTCGACGCGGTCGTGGCGCTGTTCACGCCCCCGACGATCGGCGGCTACGACGTGCGCGTCCCCGAGAGGATCCTGCGGCTGGCCGCCGAGGGCCGCAAACCGATCGTGGCGACCTACCTCGGCACCGAGGGCATGCCCGCCGACCTGCGCGTCACCGGCCCGGACGGGATGCCCGCGGAGGGCTCCGTGCCGTCCTACACGGCGCCCGAGGACGCCGTGCGGGCGCTGGCGTACGTGATCCGGTACGCGCGGTGGCGGCGGCGCCCGCCCGGCCGCATGCCGGTGTTCGAGGACGTGGACCGTGCCAAGGCGCGGGAGCTGGTCGCCGGGTGGCTGGGCGACGGCGGCCCCGTGGAGGTCGCGCCGGAGCAGGCGGCGGAGCTGCTGGCCTGCTACGGCATCCGGCTCGCGGGCGGGACGGACGGCGTGGCGACCCGCATCGTCGTCAGGGAGGACCCCTCGTTCGGCGCGCTGATCTCGTTCGGGATCGCCGACGAGACCGCCGAGCTGCTGGACGACCGCGCCTACCGCCTGTCGCCGCTGGCGGACGCGGAGGCGGCGGAGATGATCCGCGCGATCCGCACGGCCCCGCTGCTGCTGGGGCACCGCGGCGCCGATCCGGTGAACCTCGGGGCGCTGGAGGAACTGCTGCTGCGCGCGTCCCGCCTCGGCTACGACCTTCCGGAGGTGGCGCGGCTGGAGCTGAGCAGCGCCGACCCGGTCCGCCGGACCTCCTCGCGGTCGCCGCGCTCGGCGGGCCCAGCCAGCACCGGCACGACCATGCTCGCGAGCGCGCCG
>NZ_JBEZJP010000530.1:0-4801 GCF_040653175.1 Actinomadura sp. NPDC048032 | reverse complement strand
GACACCCTCGACGCGCTCGTCCCGGCCCGGGCCGTGTTCCACCCCGTGGTCGGCCTCGGCGTGGACGTCTCCGACCTGCCCGACTACGCCTCCGTCAACGTGCAGGGCACCGCCGTGCTGCTGGCCGAGATGGCCCGCGCCGGCGTCGGCGTCCTGGTGCTGGCGTCCTCGATGGTCGTCTACGGGGAGGGCGCCTACGCCTGCGCCGCCCACGGCCCCGTCCGCCCCGGGCCCCGCCCGGAGGACGCCCTGCGCGCCGGACGGTTCGAGCCGCCGTGCCCGGCGTGCGGGAAGCCGCTCGCGCCCGGCGCCGTCGGCGAGGAGACCCCGCCCGGCCCCCGCAACGCCTACGCCGACACCAAGCTCGCCCAGGAGCACCTGGCCGCGTCGTGGGCGCGCGCGACCGGCGGCTCCGTCGCCGCGCTGCGCTACCACAACGTCTACGGGCCGCGGATGCCGCGCGACACCCCCTACGCCGGCGTCGCGGCGATCTTCCGGTCGCGGCTGATGGACGGGCGGGCGCCGCTGGTGTTCGAGGACGGCGCGCAGCGCCGCGACTTCGTCCACGTCCGCGACGTCGCCCGCGCCGGCGTGCTGGCGCTGGAGCGCACCGCGGCCGCCCCGCCCGAGCCCGGCGGCCTGCGCGCCTACAACATCGCCAGCGGCGACCCCCGCACCGTCGGCGACATGGCCGGCGCGCTCGCCGACGTGTTCGGCGGCCCCCGCCCCCGCGTCACCGGGGACTACCGGCTCGGGGACGTCCGCCACATCGTCGCCCGGCCCGACCGCGCCCGCCGCGAGCTCGGCTTCCGCCCGCGGGTGCCGTTCGCCGAGGGCGTCGCCGAGTTCGCCCGGACGCACGTCACCAGTTCGTAAGGGTCGCCGCCCCATCACCGAAAGTAGCGTCTGAGCTGTGATCGATGTGGTTCTCCCGTGCCTGAACGAGGCCGAGGCGTTGCCCTGGGTCCTCGACCGGATGCCCGACGGGTTCCGGGCCCTGGTGGTCGACAACGCCTCCACCGACGACTCCGCGCGCGTGGCCGCCGACCGCGGCGCCCGCGTCGTGGCCGCGCCGCAGCGCGGCTTCGGCGCCGCCTGCCACGCCGGACTGCGCGCCGCCGAGACCGAGGTGGTGTGCGTGATGGACGCCGACGCCTCGCTGGACCCCGCCGACCTGCCCCGGCTGGTCGCCGCGCTCGGCGCCCTGGAAACCGGCGGCGCCGCCACCTCCTCGCCACCTGCCTCGCCGCCTGCCCCGCCGCCGGGCCTGGTGCTGGGGCGGCGGCGGCCGACCGGGCCGGGCGCGTGGCCGCCGCACGCCCGCCTGGGCAACGCCGTGCTGGCCCGGTCGCTGAACCGGCGCGCCGGGACCCGGCTGCGCGACCTCGGGCCGATGCGCGCCGCCCGCCGCGACGCCCTGCTGGCCCTCGACCTGCGGGACCGCCGCTTCGGCTACCCCCTGGAGATGGTGCTGCACGCCGCCCGCGCCGGGTGGCGGATCGCCGAGATCGACGTGCCCTACCGTCCCCGCACCGGCGCCTCGAAGGTGACCGGGACGCTCGGCGGGACGGTCCGCGCCGTCCGCGACATGCGCCGCGTCCTGGCGGAGGTAGCTCGATGACCCCCGCACCCGAGCCCGGCGGAACCGGGCGCGGCGGAATCGCGCATGGCGACGCCGACCTCATCGTCATCGCCAAGGAGCCCGTCCCGGGCCGGGTCAAGACCCGCCTCACGCCCGCCTACACCCCCGCCGAGGCCGCCGCGCTCGCCGAGGCGTCCCTGCGCGACACCCTCGCCGCCGTCGCCGCCGCACCCGCCGGCCGGCGGGTCCTCGCGCTCGCCGGCGACCCCGGGCCGTGGCTGCCGGACGGCTTCACCGTCATCGCCCAGCGCGGCGGCGGCCTGGACGAGCGCCTCGCCCACGCCTTCGCCGACGCCCACACCGGCCGCCCGATGGTCCTGATCGGCATGGACACCCCGCAGGTCACCCCCGAACTCCTCGACCGCGCCCGAAGCGCGCTCGGCCGCGCCGACGCGGTGTTCGGACCCGCCCGCGACGGCGGGTTCTGGCTGCTCGGGCTGCGCCGCCCCGCGGCGGCGCTGCTGCGCGGGGTCCCGATGTCGCGCCCCGACACCGGCGCGGTCCAGCTGGCGCGGCTGCGCGCCGCCGGCCTGCGGACGGTGGTGCTGCCCGAGCTCACCGACGTCGACACCCCCGCCGACGCCGCCGCGGTCGCCGCCACCGCGCCGGACGGCCGCTTCGCCGCCGCCGTGCGGGCCCTCGGGGACCGGACCGTCCCGGCATGATCGGCGAACTGTACGAGGAGGCGCTGCGAAGCCGCGCCCCGGTGGAGATCGAGCACGCCGACGGGCGCCGCCGGCCGCTGCCGCTGCACGACTGGCTGGCCGTGCGCGACGGCGACGGCGGGCTCCTGGACCGCTGCGAGGGCGCCACCCTGGACGTCGGGTCGGGACCGGGCCGGCTGACGGTGGCGCTGGCCCGCCGCGGACTGCCGGTGCTGGGCATCGACCTGGCCCCCTCCGCGGTCGCGCTGACCGTCGCGGCGGGCGGCCCGGCCCTGTGCCGCGACGTGTTCGGCCGCGTGCCGGGCGCCGGACGCTGGCGCACGGTGCTGCTCGCCGACGGCAACATCGGCATCGGCGGCGACCCCGCCGTGCTGCTGCGCCGCGTCCTGGCGCTGCTGGCGCCCGGCGGCCGGGTGCTGGCGGAGGTCGGCCCGCCCGGCTCGGCCTCCCGGGTCGAGCCGCTGCGGCTGCGCTCGGACCGCTCGGTCGGCGAATGGTTCCCCTGGGCGCACGTGTCCGCCGACGCCGTCGCCGGGCTGGCCGCCCTGTGCGCCGCGACCGTGACCGAGTCCTGGCAGGAAGCGGACCGGTGGTTCGTCGCCCTGCGCACCGGGGAGGTGCGCCCATGAGTTCCGCGCCCGGACGGCGCAGGCCGCCCGCGCCGGCAGCCGTGCTGCGCGGCGTCCCGGGACGGTTCACCAGCCGCCTCCACGACGAGCGGGTCGCCTCCTGGCTCGGCATCGCCCTCGGCGTCAGCGTCCTGGTCTCCTTCGGGACCGGGCTGGTCAGCCACTTCATGCAGCATCCCGCCGGGTGGATGCTGTGGCCGTCGCGGCCGGTGAACCTGTACCGGGTCACCCAGGGCGTGCACGTCATCGGCGGCCTGGCGACCGTCCCGCTGCTGCTGGCCAAGCTGTGGACGGTCTACCCGCGGCTGTGGCAGTGGCCGCCGGTGCGCTCCCTCGTCCACGGCGCGCAGCGGCTGCTGGTGTTCGTCCTGGTCGGCGCGGCGCTGTTCCAGTTCGTCACCGGGGTGCTGAACGTCGCCTACTGGTACGCGTTCCGGTTCTACTTCACCACCGCGCACTACTGGACGGCCTACATCCTCGTCGGCGCGCTGGTCATCCACATCGCCGACCAGTGGGCCAAGACGCGCCGCACCGTCATGACCCGCCCCGAGGACGGCGTCGGGCGCCGCGGCTTCCTGCTCACCGTCGCCGGCGCGAGCGGCGTCGTCGCGCTCACCACGGTGGGGGAGGCGGTCACCCCGCTGGCGCCGCTGGCGGTGCTGGCGCCGCGCCGCCCCGGCACCGGGCCGCAGGACGTCCCGGTCAACAAGTCGGCCGCCGCGACCGGCGTCACCGCCCAGGCCCGCGACCCCCGCTGGCGCCTCACCGTCACCGGCCGGGTCGCGCGGGAGGTCACCCTGTCCCTGGCCGACCTGCGCGCGCTGCCGCAGCACACCGCGCGGCTGCCCATCTCCTGCGTGGAGGGCTGGAGCGTGGAGGCGGACTGGCGGGGCGTGCGGCTGCGCGACGTCCTGCGCCTGGCCGGCGTCGCCGACGACGCGCAGGTGCTGGTGGAGTCGCTGCAGCGGCACGGCCTCTACCGCACCTCGCTGGTCGCCCCGCCGCACTGGCGCGACCCGCTGACGCTGCTGGCCCTCGGCATGAACGGCGCCCCCCTCGCCCTCGACCACGGCCACCCGTGCCGTCTCATCGCCCCGAACCGGCCCGGGGTCATGCAGACCAAATGGGTCCACCGGCTGGTGGTGTCGTGAACGCGCGGATCGTCTCGAAGGCGGCGGCGTACGCGGCGGGCCTGGCGCTCATCGCCGTCGGGCTGCGCGGGATCGTGGACGAGGTCCCCCTGGCCGCATGGGCGAAGTGGTTCGCCGGGGCGGCCGTCCTGCACGACGCCGTCCTGGTCCCGGCGGTGCTCGCCGCGGGGGCGCTCACCGGCCTGGTGCCCGCCGGCCGGCGGCGCGTCGTGCGCGCCGCGCTGGTCATCGGCGGCTGCGTCACCGTGGTCGCGATCCCCGTCGTGCTGGGCTACGGGCGCCGCGCCGACGAGCCGTCCCGCCTCCCGCTGCCCTACGGCCGCAACCTGGCGATCGTGCTGGGCGCGATCGCCGTGGTGGCGGCCTGCGTGCTCGCGGCCCGGGAGGTCACCGCCCGGCGCGGGGCCGGGCGCTCGTCGGGGCGCGGCGGAGCGACCCGCGTCCCGCGACCGTCCCGGAAGGAGAGGCGGCGATGACGCTCACCGAGGCGCACGGCCGGGCGGAGGCCGCCGAGAGGCCGGCGGGGCGCGGATGGCCGGTGTGGGCGGCCGTCGCGGTGTGGGCGGCCGGGATCGCGGCGGCGTTCGCCGTGGGCTGGTACCTGCGGCGCGCGGGCCTGGCCACCGAGGACCCGCTGCCTCCGCTGCACGCGCGGGCGCGGGGGTGGCCGCCGCCGTGGCGGCTGCTGCCCGCCGCCGCCGTCGCGGCCCTGGC
>NZ_JBEZJP010000529.1:0-4811 GCF_040653175.1 Actinomadura sp. NPDC048032 | reverse complement strand
TTCGGTGCGCCGCTGGGCGCGCAGCCGCTCATGCGCCGCAAGCTCGCCGAGCTGATCGTGGAGCTGGGCGTAGGACGTCGCGTAGGCCCAGTTGCTGGGGTGGGTGACCTTCTTCAGGACCCAGCCCTTCCACACCCACTTGTACTTGTTGTAGGTGTAGGCCTTGAAGTTGGCGCGGTAACGGGTGACCGTGTAGCCGTTGTAGCACCAGGTGAGGCGGTTGGTCACCGCGATGATCCACTTGCCGTTGGAGGCCTTCCGGCCACGGGTGCGCTGGTAGTAGCGGCAGTACTCGGCGGCCTGGACCGAGGCCTTCTCCTTGGCGGTCAGCGGCTGACCGGAGGTCTGGGCCTCGGAGATGAGGTCCTTCTTGGAGAGTGCCCCCTGGCTGGTGGTGGTCACCTCCTTGCCGAGCCTGTCGGCGGGCTTGGTCTCCGCCTGCGCGGCCGGACCCGCGGCGAGGACTCCGGCGGCCAGGGCGCCGGAGAGGACGGTCACGATGGCGACACGCCGCATGTATTCCTCCATGCTTGGGAATGGGGGGAGCGTGCAAGGTACCGCAGTCTGGGACTGCCGGGTGCCGTTGCACCTTTCTCGCCATATGTGATGTCTGCGACGGCCGTTTGGTTCCGGGGTGAACCAGAACAATCCCGGCAGTTTTTTTCGGGCCGATCCCCGGCAGCGGCAGGGGGCGACTCAGCGTCGTCCCCGTCGCAAGTCAGGCCGTGGCCTTGCGGGTCACGACCACGACGTAACGGCACTCTCCGGTGCCGTTGTTGACGAACGCGCGTGCCTGGGGCTCGCCGAGTTCGAACGTGTCGCCCGCGGTGAGGACGTGCGTGGCCGCCTCCTCGACGAGGCTCAGCCTGCCGTCCAGCACCCAGACGAGCTGGGCGATGAAGGCGTAGGACGCCGCCGGCATGGGCACCCGGGCGCCCGGGGGCAGCACGATCTCGGTGACGTCGGCCGGGAAACCCGGCCCCGAGATCTGCCGTCGCAGGTAACCCGACCCGGGGTCGGTCCAGTCGGGGATGTCGGCCGCGCGCCGCACGTGGCCGGGCGTGGAGCCGTCCGCCGGTGACAGCATCTCGGTCATGCTCAGCTCCAGGGCGGCGGACAGCCTGCCGAGAAGGGCGGCGGTCGGGCTGCTCTGACCGCGCTCGACCTTGCTGATCATCGCTCGGGACACCCCCGAGGCGTCGGCGAGCCGGGCCAGCGACCAGCCGCGCCGTGCGCGCTCCGCCTTGATGCGCCGTCCGAGGACGTTCGGACCGTCCATCAAAGTGGACACGGCGTCACGTCCGGGCCGGCTCCGGCGTCGAGGCGAAGCTCCATGTAGACGCTGTTGGGGTCGTGCACGTAGTCGGCGAACGGCTCGCACTGGGTGAATCCGTGCCGCGCGTAGAGCCGCCGGGCCGGGGCGAAGAAGTCCTGGCTTCCCGTCTCCAGCAGGACCCGCCGGTGACCGCGCTCGGCGGCGACGGCCAGAAGGTGCCGGAGGATGGCCGATCCGATGCCCGCCCCCCGCGCGGCCACCGCGGTACGCATGGACTTGAGCTCGGCGTCGCCGCCGCCGAGGTCTTTGAGCGCGCCGCATCCGCGCAGCTCCGGCCCCTCCCAAGCCGACCAGAACGCGACCGCGGGGTCGCGCAGTTCCTCCAGGTCCAGCGCGTGGATCGATTCGGGCGGCGACGTCGCGTGCATGTCGGCCAGGTGCTCCTCCAGCAGCCGGCGGACCTCCGGCCGGCTCAGGTCGTCGAGCTCGAAGCGCACCATCGTCCAGCCTCCGCATCACCCGATCCGCCCGCGTCCAACATAGTGGACGTCCGTCCACTATGAGAATCCCTCTCCACGGGTAAGGCAGAGGGCGCGGTGTCGCCCGTGGCTGGTGTGGACGGTTTCAGAGGGGCTTAGGGGGATAGGGGAGCGAACGTGTAGTCGTGCCTGGGGGAGGGCGTTATGAGCATGCCGCACAGGGCGGTCCATCGACTGGAGAACGCGGAGGCGCTGGACAAGGTCGCCGAACCGGTCAGCTCCGTGGTCCAGCGGGCGGTCCAGCCGCGCCTCGTCCGCAACCTGCTCAGCGGGACCAATACGGGGCACCCGCTGCACCCGGTGCTGACGGACGTGGTGATCGGCGCGTGGAGCATGGCCGGGCTGCTGGACGTCGCCGGGGGACCCGACGCCGAACCGGCCGCCGACCTGCTGACGGCGGCAGGCGTGGTCGCGGCCGTGCCCACCGCCCTGAGCGGGCTCAACGACTGGGCCGACACCCTGGGGGCGGAGCGCCGGGTGGGGCTCGTCCACGCCGGCGCCAACACGGTGGCGCTCGCGCTGTACGCGGCGTCCCTCGGCGCGCGTTCCCGCAAGGCCAAGGCCCTGCGGTTCGCCGGCATGGCGGCGATGGGGATCAGCGCCTACCTCGGCGGTCACCTGACCTTCACCCGGGGCGTCAACGTCAACCGCACCGCGTGGCAGCAGGGCCCGGAAGAGTGGACCCCGGTGCTGGCCGCATCCGAGCTGGCCGAGGGCGAGCACCGCACGGCCGACGCGGACGGCGTCCGGGTCCTGCTCTACCGGACGGCCACGAAGCTGCACGCCATCGCCGCCACCTGCAGCCACCTGGGCGGCCCGCTGGGAGAGGGGACGATCGAGAACGGCTGCGTCACCTGCCCGTGGCACGGCAGCACGTTCCGCCTCGACGACGGCGGCATCGAACGCGGCCCGGCCAGCGCGCCGCAGCCGTCCTACGAGGCGCGCGTCCAGAACGGACGCATCGAGGTCCGCGTCCCGCCACCGGGCGGCCAGTCCGACATGGCCGGCGAGGGCGCCCACCACCGAAAGGCCCGCCACCTCCCCACACGAACTCCCGCCTCATAACCCGCCCCAGGGCGGTGGGCAGAGAAGCGACGCGGCGGGTCGTCCGCACGAGGAAAGACGACCCGCCACGCCGCAATCACTCCTGGGGGGCCTCGGCCAGGGAGAGACTGTTGCCGTCAGGGTCCAGGACGACCACGTCTGGCCCGTCCTTGGGGCGGAAGTCATCGGGCGAGGGGGCTCGGCTCCGGGCGGCGGCTACTCGGCCGGTGTGCGGGGGGTGAGGAATCCGGTGAGGGCTTGGTGGTTGCGCTGGAGGCCCTCGATGCGGGCGTTCAGTGCCGCGATCTCGCGGTCGAGCACGTCGCGGATGCCCTCGCACCAGTCGAAGTCGGGCTGGTCGCTGCGGGTGCAGGGGAGCACCTGCCGGATCACCTCGGAGGACAGTCCCGCGTCCAGCAGCACGCGGATCTTCCGCACGGTCAGCACGGCGTCCTCGCCGTAGCGGCGGTAGCCGTTCGAGCCGCGCTCGGCCTGGAGCAGGCCCTGCTCCTCGTAGTACCGCAGAAGCCGCGGGCTGACCCCCGTCCGCCGGGACAACTCCCCGATCAGCATGTCACCGTCCTGGATTGACCTTCTCACCAGTGTGAGTGCCTAACGTCGCCCTGCAGGCGATCATTCCGCACGGCTGGAGAGGCCCATGTCCACGCTTGTCGTCCAACGCAATGGCCGCGAGGCGACCGCCGGCGAGCTCGCGCCGCTCGCCTTCGCCGGCTTCGCCCACTTCACCGCCCTGCAGGTGCGTGGCGGCAAGGTCCGGGGGCTCGACCTCCATCTGGAGCGGCTGCGGTCCGCCTCGATGGAGCTGTTCGGCGAAGCGATGCCGGACGAGCGAGTTCGCTCCCATCTGCGGGCGGCGGTGGAGGCGGGGCCCGCGGACGTCTCGCTGACGGCCACGATGTACTCGTCCCCAGGAGAGTTCACCGGGGGCGGAGACCCGGTGGGGCCCGACGTCCTGGTCCGGACGGGGCCGCCCGCGTCGGGTCCGGAAGGGCCGCTGGCGCTGGCGACGGTCGAGTACGACCGGTATCTGCCCGCCGTGAAACACGTCGGGGAGGTGGCCAAGACCCACCTCATGCGCCGGGCCGTCCAGGACGGCTTCGACGACGCCGCCTTCGTCGACCGCCGGGGGCGCCTCAGCGAGGCGACGATCTGGAACCTGGCCTTCTGGGACGGGGACGCCGTGGTGTGGCCGGAGGCCGAGATGCTGGTCGGGACCACCATGGGCATCGTCCGCCGGCAACTGGACCGCCTCGGCGTCCCCCAGCGCGTCCGGCAGGTCACCCCCGCCGACGTACCCGCTCTGGCCGGGGCCGTGGTCATGAACTCCTGGACCCCGGGAGTAGCGGTCCACCAGATCGGCGTGACCCGCGTCCCCGCGGCCCCACGCTTCCTGGACCTGCTCCACCGTGCCTACCAGGCCGAACCCCTCACCGATTTCTAGGACGGGCTTCAGCCCAGGCGTCCGGTGAGGTCCGGATCCGAGGTCTTGGTCCGGTGGTGACGGTGTCGTGCCCGGGACCATTCCGTTGCGTGTCCGAAATGAGACCTTTGTCGCGCATCAAGCTCCATTTGCCGGGGACAAATCGGCCCGAACGAACCAACGGCAGATACCCGAGGAGGACCCCCAATGCCTTGGCTGATGATCCTGGTGCTCCTGCTGGCACTGATCCTGTTCGGCGTCGGCTTCACGCTCAAGATTCTCTGGGTGGTGGCCGCGATCGTCCTGATCCTGTGGCTGCTCGGCTTCGTGCTCCGCAGCGCCGGTCCGTCCGGCAAGCGCGGTCGCTGGTACCGCTGGTAACACCGTGAACGGCGCCGCCCCGTCCAGGCCCTGGACGGGGCGGCGCCGTTTCCGCGGCCGGTGATTCGCGCGATGTGGAGGAGGGGACGGGCGGCGGACACTGTGGCCCCCTGACATCGTGGAGTTCGGT
>NZ_JBEZJP010000528.1:0-4815 GCF_040653175.1 Actinomadura sp. NPDC048032 | reverse complement strand
GCCGATGTCGATCGTGGTGAGGTAGCTGGCAGCGGGAGCCGGGCCCGGACGGCGTAGCCGCCGGCGCGGGGGCCGGCGTCGAAGCTGCCGCCGAGGGCGGTGACGCGCTCGCGCAGCCCCACCAGGCCGTTCCCGCCGGAGGGCAGCCGGTGCTCGGGCCCGGCCGTGGGCGGTTCGTTGGCGATCTCCACCTCGACCGCCTCCGGGAGGAGGCCGAGCTCCACGCGGGTGGCGGCGGCGCCGGCGTGCTTGTGGACGTTGGTGAGGGCCTCCTGCACGAGCCGGTAGACCGTCCGGCCGACGGCGGCGGGCATGGGGCGCTCCTCGCCGCGGATCGTCAGGTCCACGCGCAGGCCCGCGGCGCCGGACTGGCCGACCAGCTCGCGGAGGTGCGCCAGCGTCACCACCTGCTGCGGGAGGGCCTCCTCCCCCTGCCGGAGCACTCCGACGACGTGGCGGAGCTCCTCCAGCGCCTGGCGCCCCATGTCGCCGATGACCGAGGCGGTCTCGGCGGCCCGCGCCGGGTCGCGGACGGCGATCGCCTTCAGCGCGCCCGCGTGGACGACCATCACGCTGATGCGGTTGGCGACCACGTCGTGCATCTCGCGCGCGATGCGGGTGCGTTCCTCCCCCCGGGCGCGCTCCGCGAGCAGGTGCTGCTCGCGTTCGAGCCTCGCCGCGCGTTCCTGGAGCGAGGCCAGGAGCTGCTTGCGCGCGCCCATGTAGAGGCCCAGCAGGACGGGGACCCCGACGAACGCGATCCCGAAGATCGACTGGGCGAGGAAGGACTCCGTCGCCGCGGTCGGGGCCGGGAAGACCAGGCTGGCGACGTAGCCGCCGAGCGCGATCGCCACCACCGTGCGGCGGGACGCGGTGTAGGCGGCGAGCGAGTACAGGACGATCAGGGTGCTGAACGCTCCGGCGCCCGTGACGGTGCCGTAGACCACCGCGAACACGGCCAGCCCGACCGGGTGGGAGCGCCGCACGATCAGGGCCAGGCCGAGCACGACGCTGCAGGCGGACACGACGGGCGGGGGCAGCCAGAACTTCTGGTCGGCGAACCACAGGAAGACGCCGTCGAGCACCGCGAACGACACGGCGATCGCGATGTCGAACGCACGGGAACGCCGGGTGGGCCAAGCCCCCGACCACCATCCCCGTACGCGCATGGCGACGAGCCTATAGCGATCGGAAGGGCGCCTGTCTCGCACGCGAGCGAAGCCCTTACCTGCAGGGCTTTCAAAGCCAATGGGCGCTGTGGTTACGATGACCGCGCCGGTCGTGCCGTTCGGGGGGGACGACCCTTCAGCGTCCCCGACGCCCCGGCGCCGACAAGGACGGGGAAACCGCACCATGGCCCGATTCGCCGACTGGTTCGGGAAGAACGCCGACGCAGTGATCGCGCTGGTCCTGGCGATCGTCGTGGCGGTGCTCGGCCTCGGGGTGAACCTGCCGAACGAGACCGAAATCACCAACAGCGGGATCCTCGCGGTGATCGGCCTGCTGGCGACGTCGGTGCTGCGCGACCGCGGGCGGCGGATCCCGGTCGAGGCGGAGGTGCGCGACACTCTGCGCGCTTCATCGGCCACGCTCGGCGAGCTCGACGCCAAGCTGACCCACATCGAGGAGTTCGAGGGCGTCCTGGCCGACACCAAGCGCGCGCTGGACGAGACCACGGTCGTGCGGGTCATCAGCGGGGCGCAGGTGGCGCAGGTTCTGGCGGAGGCCCGCCGCGACACCGACCGGTGGTTCTTCAAGGGCGGGACGGGCACCTACATCCGCGCGCGCACGCTGCCCGAGTGCGTGGCCGCCGCCCGCCGGGAACGGCGGACGCTGCTGTTCCGCCTGGAGATCCTCGACCCCACGAACGTGGAGGTGTGCGAGGCCTACGCGCGCCACCGCCGCTCGGTCTCGGACGGACCGGACGCCACGGGCGAGCCGTGGACGCTGGAGCGCACCCGCAAGGAGGCGTACGCCACGATCCTGGCGGCGTGCTGGCACAAGCAGCGGTTCGCGATGCTCGACATTGACATCGGCCTCGCGCAGACGATGACGACCCTGCGCTACGACCTCGCGTCCTCGCGTGTGGTGGTCACCCGCGACGACCCGCGCGGCGAGGCCCTGGTCGTCGACAGCGCCAAGTTCTACTACAGCTGGGTGAGCGCGGAACTGCAGACCAGCCTCGACCAGGCGCGGCGCGTCCCGGTCGAGCAGGCCAGGCTGGCGCCCCTGGACGACGAGCCGACCGTGGAGGAAGCGCGCAAGCTCTTCGAGGTCATCGGAATCGACCTCGCGCAGGGCTATACCGACCGCGACGTCATCGAGATCATACGAAAGGCCCTTCGGGCCAAGGACCCCTACGAGTGACCCCGCCCGGGTCGGGCGGGGCCAGGGGGGACGGCCGGTGCGGAGGGTGTCGGCGAAAGGTGAGGCCGCCGGAGTGAAGTACGAGGAGATCCGCGAGGAGATCCACGCCGGTACCGCGGCGCGGACGCTGCCGGCGTGGGCGGGGCGGATCCTCGGCGGAGCCCTGGAGGACGCCGCGGCGGGCCGCTCCTCCGTTCCCGCGGTGCGGCATCCCCTGGGCTTCCTGTGCCTTCCCCTGGAGCGCAGCGGCGATTTCGGGGTGTGCCTGCACATCTGGACGCCGGAGGTGCGTCCGGCGCCGTCCACCACGTCGCCGGTCCACTGCCACAGCTGGGACCTGCTCAGCTTCGTCCTGTACGGGACGGTCCGGAACGTGCGGATGGACGTCAGCGAGGCTTCCGCAACGGGGACGCAGCAGGTCTTCGAGGTCGTGAGCCAGGGCGACCTGGACGAGTTGAGGGCGACCGGGAGGGCCGTCCACTGCGCCCCCGCCAGGTCCAGCACGCACCGGACCGGGGAGTCGTACACCCTGCCCGCCGGTGTCTTCCACAGCACGCTCATAGAGGACGGGCTGGACGCCGCCACGGTCGCCCTCGGCCGGCAGACGCCGGGCGGGGGCGACCTGTCGCTCGGCCCTCTGGACGTTCCCAGCCACAAGGTGCGCCGCTCGCTTTCCGCCCACGCCGACACCCTGCGGGCCCTGCGGCGCTCGGCCCGCAGGATCGCCGCAGCCCACTGCTCACCGCGCCGGTAGCCGGACGCCGGATCCCACTGGAGAGGCCCGATGAGACCCACGACCCCGTCAGCGGCCCTTCCGGTCGATCTCTCCGAGGCCCGCCGGGTGGCGGTGGAGGCGGCGGAGGCGGCGGGCGCGCTGCTCAGCGCCCGCGTGGACGGCCCCCTCGGCGTGCGGCCGAAGGGCGCGGGCGGGGACGTGGTGACCGAACTGGACACCGCCGCCGAGGATCTGATCGTCGGGCGGCTGCGGGCCGCGTACCCGGGGCACAGGATCATCGCCGAGGAGTCCGGGATGCTCGACGGCGCGCCCGGCGAGGAGATGGTCTGGCTCGTCGACCCGCTGGACGGCACCAACAACGTGGCGATCGGCATGCCGGTGTACGCGGTCGGGCTCGCGTTGTGCGCGCGCGCCGAGCCGGTCCTGGGCGTCGTGCACGACCCGGTGAGCGGCCGGACGTGGTCGGCGGTGCGCGGGCGGGGCGCCCTGGGCCCGGAGGGGCGGCCCCTGACGCTGGCCGACCGCCCCCGGCCGGGGCGGGAGAGGAACCCGCTGCTGGCCTGGACGCAGGGCCACCAGGTCGGCGCGGGCGATCCGGTGGCGTTCGCCATGCGCTCGGCCCTGGAGCTGCGGTGCGCGCGCATGCTGCAACTGTGGGCGCCGCTGGTGGCGTGGACGATGCTGGCGCGCGGCGACATCGACGGCATCGTCGGGTACCTGCCCGAGATCGTGGACCTGCCCGCCGGGATGCTGGTGGCGGCCGAGGCGGGCGCCGAGCTGCGCCGCCTGGACGGCGCCCCGTACGAGCTGGGCATCGACCGCCCGGCGTCCGAGCTGGGCTTCGTGGCGGCGCGTCCCGAACTGCTCGACCGGCTCCTGGAGACCACGGCGAAGATCGACCCGCAGGGCGGGCGCGCCTCCCTCGCCCGGTGAGCCCTCCCCCGGGCGTGCTCAGCCGGTCAGCAGGAGGACTCCGACGGCGGCGGCCGAGCCCGTCACGGCCAGGACCGTCCCCGCCAGGACGAACGTGCGCATCGGCACGCGCACGTCCCAGCGCCGGCACCACTCGAACCACAGCAGCGTGGCCAGCGACCCCCAGGGCGTGATGACGGGCCCCACGTTCGTCCCGACGAGCAGGGACAGCAGCTGGTCCTTGTTCGGGGCGGGCACGGCCGATTCCCCTGCCACGTAGGCGGGGAGGTTGTTGAGGACGTTCGACAGCCCCGCCCCCGAGAACGCGGCCCGGACGGCCCCGGCCGTTCCGCCGTCCTCGCCGATCAGTGCGCGCATGGCGTCGTCCAGCCCGAAACGCTCCAGAGTGGGGACGACGAGGAACAGCCCGGTGACGAACACCATGAGCTGCCAGGGGATGAGAGCGGGGCGCAGCGCCGACCGGTCGCGCACGGCGAAGGCGACCACGGCCACGACGGCTGCGGCGGTCGCGGCGACGCCGAGCTGGATCCCGGTGTGCACGCCGGCGAGGATCGCCCCGATGAACAGCAGGCACGCGGCGCCGGTGGCGGAGAACAGCACCCGGTCCTGGACGGGCGCCGGAGCGGGCGGGTCGTAGGTCTCCTCCCCGCGCATCCGCCGCCGCCAGTAGAAGACCCACAGCAGGACCATGGTCACGGCCAGGACCGCCTGCTGGGGCGCCCAAATGCGCGCGGCGAACGCACGGGTCTCCAGCGCCACGCGGTAGGCGGCGAGTAGGT
>NZ_JBEZJP010000527.1:0-4817 GCF_040653175.1 Actinomadura sp. NPDC048032 | reverse complement strand
AGCTCGCCCCCGCGCTGCTCCACGACGGCGTCCGCGTCGCCCTTCTCCACCGTGCGCAGGGCGGCGCCGCGGTCGGAGGCCTTCTCGACCTTCATCACGTCGAGGACCTCGCCGACCATCTCCGGGTCGAGCGCGGAGGTCGGCTCGTCGAACAGCATCGCCTTCGGCCGCATGGCGAGCGCGCGGGCGATCGCGGCGCGCTGCTGCTGGCCGCCGGACAGCTGCGCGGGCAGCTTGCCCGCCTGCTCGCCGATGCCGACCCGGTCGAGCAGCTCGCGCGCGGTCCGCTCGGCCTCGGCGCGCGAGACGCCGCGCACCCGGGTGGGCGCGAGCGTCAGGTTCTCCAGGACGGTCTTGTGCTGGAACAGGTTGAACGACTGGAAGACCATGCCGACGTCCGCGCGGAGGCGGGCGAGGGCGCGGCCCTCCGCGGGCAGCTCCTCGCCGTCGATGCGGATGACGCCCGCGTCCGGCGTCTCCAGTCGGTTCAGGCACCGGCACAGCGTCGACTTGCCCGACCCGGACGGGCCGATCACCACGACGACCTCGCCGCGGGCCACGTCCAGGTCGACCTCGCGCAGGGCGGTGTGGTCGCCGAAGCGCTTGTACAGGCCGCGAACCTCGATCATTCGGTCACCTACGTCCCAACTTCCTTCGATATCGAAGTCAAAGAGGACGATAGAGCGTCAAATCGACGTAAGTCAACGCGTTGCCGTATCAAGTTCGCGCATGCTATCTATCTGGGGTGCGTAACAGCAGAGACGACGGACCGGCGGCACTCGTGCGGCTGGTGGCGACCGGCCAGGCGGAGTCGCGGGCCGAGCTCGCCCGGCTCTCCGGCCTCGCCGCCTCCAGCGTCTCGCTGCGGGTCGAGCAGCTCATCGAGGCCGGCCTGTTCGCAGAGGAAGGCGCCGGGGCCTCGCGCGGGGGCCGGCGGCCCCGCCGCCTTCGGCTCGCCCGCGCGGCGGGCGTGTACCTGGTCGCCGACCTCGGCGCGCACCACGCCCGCCTCGCGGTCGCCGACCTCGCGGGTACGCCCCTCGCATTGTCCGACCTCGCGTGCGACATCGCCCTCGGGCCCGAGGAGACGCTGGCGGCGGTCCTGCGCAGCCTGCATGCCCTCGCCCGCGAGCACGGCCTCGGGGACGTCCCCGTCCGCGGCGTCGGGATCGGGCTGCCCGGTCCGGTCGACCCGGCGACGGGCCAGGTCGTCTCGCCCTCGCGCATGCCCGGCTGGAACGACTTCCCCGTCCGCGACTACGTGGCCGGCGGCGCCGGCGTCCCGGCCCTGGTCGAGAACGACGCCAACCTCATGGCCGTCGGCGAGCACCGCGGGTCATGGCCGTCCCTCGACAACGTGATGGTCATCAAACTCGGCAGCGGCATCGGCTGCGGCGTCATCGTCGACGGGCGGCTGCACCGGGGGCGCGGCGCGGCGGGCGACATCAGCCACGTCCGGATCCTGTCCGAGGCCACCGTCGACTGCTCCTGCGGCCACCCCGACTGCCTGGAGGCCCACGCCAGCGGCGCCGCCCTCGCCGCGTCCCTCGCCGCCCAGGGCATCGAGGCCGACAACCCGTCCCGGATCGTCGACCTCGTCGCCGACGGCGTCCCCCAGGCGACCAGCGCGGTGCGCACGGCTGGGCGCCTCATCGGCGACGTGCTGACCGCGCTCGTGAACTTCTTCAACCCCGACGCGCTCGTCATCGGCGGCAGCCTGTCCAACGCCGAGCCGCTCGTCGCGACGATCCGGGGCGTCATCTACGAGCGCTGCCTGCCGCTCGCCACCCGCAACCTGGAGATCGCGACCTCCCGCGCGGGCCGCGACGCCAGCATCCTCGGCGCGGGCCACCTGCTCCTCGGCGTCGCGGACGAGTGGATCGACCGCGCCCTGGAGCGCTGAGGCGCTACCCGCTCGCGGACGCCGACAGCGCCTCGCGGGCCGTCGCCACGTCCGGGGCGATGGCGACGCGGCGCTGCAGCCCCGCCACCTCCGACACCCGGCGGACGATCCCGCGCGGCGGCAGCACCACCCACATGGGCACGCCCAGCTCGGTCGCCCGCATCTGCGACCGCGTGATCACGTTCAGCCCGTTGGAGTCGCAGAACGTGCAGCCGGTCAGGTCGAGGATCAGGGCGGGCGTCCCGGAGTCCAGAAGCCGGACGGCCTGCGCCAGGACCGCCTCGCCGTTGCTGAGGTCGACCTCGTCCGGGAACGTCAGCGTCCCGCAGGTCTCCGTGCGCTCCACTCGTCCCACTCCGAGATCCATGACTCGCCCCAAAGCCGATTTCCTCACCTGGATGACAACGGGGGGTACTTCACTGCGACTGTAAGCTCCAAAGCTGGACGAAACCTGAAAGAAAGAGTCAAGTCTAGGACCTCCCTCATCCATATCGCCGACGAACCCGTTCGCTAGCGATTGATCCTGTTTTGTCGCCTTGGAGGACGCGCGCCCCGACGCCGTCCCGCCGCACCGGACACGAACTTGACGCTCAGATCCCGGTCCCGGATGACCCGCGCGGAAATCTTTGATCAAAGCGTGCCCGTCGGCGCCGGGGAGGGCCCGGAACCCGGCGGTGCGCACGGGCCCGCCCGGTCTGACCACCACCCTTGTCACACCAAAGCTCTATATTTCCCCCTACGCCGGAAAGCCTCGTGGACCCCGGAGGTGGGAATGAGCTCGGACCCGGTCGTCATCGACGGCGGCGACCGTTCCTGCGTGCGCCTCCTGCTCGAACTGCGCGGCCGCATCGCGGACCTGGCGCCCGGAACCGTCGTCCACCTCATCGCCGCCGACCCGGCGGCCCCCATCGACCTGCCGGCCTGGTGTCATCTGACCGGCCACGACTACCTGGGCCCCGTGGACGGCGCCCCGACCCCCACCTACGCGCTCCGGGTGGCGGCCGACGCCCGCCCCACCTCCGCCGAGTCGCCCTGGCGCCCCCGCTGACCCGCCGCGCTACCCCTCGCCTCGCGCCTTCGCCGCTTCCACCGCGTCCGCCATGGTCGTGTCGCCCTGGGCGCGGTAACCCGCGACGACGCCCGCGATGTCGGCCTCGGGGCGGTTCTGGCTCATCTTCGCCTTGGCCTCGACGCGCGTGACGCGCAGTTCCAGCCCCACGATCGCGCGCAGCTGACCGGCGACGAACGCGGGCGGGGCGTCGTCGACCGTCCAGGACGGGGCGCGGCCCCGCTCGTGGCGCTCGGTCAGGCGGCGGACCATCGACTCCACCCACGCCGGGTCGTCGTGCACGACGAGGCGGCCGTAGACGTGGGCGGTGAGATAGTTCCACGTCGGCACGACCCGTCCGTGCTCTGCCTTGGACGCGTACCAGGACGGCGACACGTACGCGTCCGGCCCGTGGACGATGAGCAGCGACTCCCCGGCGGCGGGCTCGCGCCACTGGTCGTTGTTGCGCGCCACATGCGCCAGCATCGCGCCGTGCTCGCCCACCGACGGGTCGTACAGGACGGGCAGGTACGTCGCGACCAGCCCCCGCGGGGAGGCGGTGACGAGGTCGGCGGCCCCGCACCCGGCCAGCAGCTCCCTGACCTCGGCGTCGCCCGCCGAGAAATGCGCCGGTACGTACATGGGGGCGACGCTACCCCACGGCGTTGTCGGCCCCGCGTGCGAAGCTGGAGGGGTGAGCGCCGATGAAGAGCGTGACGGGGTTCGGCTGACGAACCTCGACCAGCCCCTGTTCGAGGGGGCGGACGCGACGAAACGCGACCTGGTCGACTACCTGGACGCCGTCGCCGGATGCCTGGTCCCGCAGCTCGAAGGCCGGCCGCTGTCGGTCAAGCGCGTGCTGCGCGGCCAGAAGCCGTTCATGCAGAAGAACACGCCGAAGTACACGCCCTCCTGGGTGCGGACGGTGGCGGTGTGGGCGGCGACCTCGCAGCGGGAGGTGTCCTACGCGCTGTGCGACGACCGCCGCACCCTGCTGTGGTTCGCGAACCAGCGCGCCGTCGAGTACCACCCGCCCCTCGTGCGCGCCGAGACGTGGGACAGGCCCACCCACCTGGTGCTCGACATCGACCCGCCCGGCCCGGACGCGTTCGGCGACGCGGTCGCCGCCGCCCACCTCGTGCGCCGCGCGATGGCCGACTCGGGCCTGCGGGGCGCCGTCAAGACGAGCGGCGCCAAGGGCGTCCACGTGTTCGCCCCCCTCGACGGCGCCACGCGCGTCGAGGACGTCGCCGCCGCGACGCGCGCCCTGGCCGTCCGCGCCGAGCGGCTCGACCCCGGCCTGGTCACGACGGCGTTCATCCGCGAGGACCGCGGCGGCAAGGTGTTCCTCGACTCGACCCGCGCGGGCGGCGCGACCGTCGTCGCCGCCTACAGCCCGCGGATCCGGCCGGGAACGCCGGTCTCGTTCCCGGTCGCCTGGGACGACCTCGACCGGGTGGCGCCGTCGGACTTCACCATCCGCACGGCCGCCGCCCTGCTCGCGGGCCGCGACGTCTGGACCGGCCTCATGCCGGAGCCGCAGCCGGTCCCCGCCGACCTCGTCGAGCAGGGCCACACGATCCCGATCGCCCGGGTCCAGGCGATGCACGAGGGCAAGCGCCGGGCCCGGGCGCGCCGCGAGGGGTAGCGGGGCTCAGGAGCCGAGCACGACCGGCAGGGTCCGGTGGCCGTTGGAGATGAACGACTCGACCGGCCGCAGCTCGGCGGGGTCGACGGCCAGGGCCAGGTCCGGGAAGCGTCCGAAGAGCGCCGGCAGCGCGATCTCGGCCTCCAGCCGCGCGAGGTGGGAGCCGACGCAGTAGTGCACGCCGTGCCCGAACGAGATGTGCTCCTTGTTCGCCCGCC
>NZ_JBEZJP010000526.1:0-4857 GCF_040653175.1 Actinomadura sp. NPDC048032 | reverse complement strand
CCCCGCCCCCTCCGGTGCGGGGTCCCCACGCCCGGGTGCCCGGGCCGCGGTGGGCGGGGGCCCGGGCTGCGGACGGCCCGTGCCGCAGCCGGCGCGCGGCGCCCGCACCGTCCGCTACTGCCAGGACGGCGACGGCGCGTGCGAGCGGGCCGCGCGCGAGAGCCGGGAGCGGGGCCTGGAGGCGCCCGGCCTCACCGGCCAGGTCGCCTGGACGTGGGAGATGGTCGACCGGCTGGAGGGCCTCGCCGACCGGCTCGCCGGATCGCTGATCTCCGAGCTGAGCGTCGCCGGCGTCGAGCGGCGGATCGCCGAGGCGCGCGCCGAGGCCGCCGGGCTCGTCGCGATCGCGCAGCGGGAGCGCGACGCGTCGCAGCGGCAGGCCGAGGTGGCGTGGCGCGAGACCGCCACCGCCCGCGCCCGCGCCGAGGCCGCCGAGCAGGAGGCGGCGTCCGCCCGCGCCGAGGCCGAGCGGCTCGCCGCCGAACGGGACGCCGCGCGGCGGGAGCGCCAGGAGGCCCGGGACGACGCCGACGGCGCGGGCGCCGCCCGCCTCGCCGCCGAGCGCGAACGCGACCGGGTGGCCGCCCGGGAGGGCGAGCTGCTCGCCTCGCTGGAGAGCGCCCGCGCCGAACTCGTCGCCCTGCACGGGCGGCTGTCGGAGGCCGAGACCCTCGTCGAGGGGCAGCGTGTCGAGGCCGCCGCCGCCACCCGCGCCGCCGAGGACCTGCGTTCGGCCGTCCGCGACGCCGAGGCCAAGCGGGGGCAGGCCGTGGCCGACCTCGACCAGGTCCAGGCGCGGGCCCGCGAGCTGGAGCGGCACAACTGGCAGCTCGCCCGCGCCGCCGACGAGCTGCGCGCCGCGGTGCGGGCGCTGACCGCCGAGCGGGATGCCGCCCGCGCCGAGGCCGACCGCGCGCGCCGCCGCGTCGACGCGCTCACCGCGCTGTCGGAGGGGCGCGCGGACCCGGGCCCCGCCGGGCCGCGGCCGGCCGTCGACCGGGAGCCGCCGACCGGGGTGCACTCCCTGCCGCCGATGAACGGGTCCCTGCTGGACGGCGGCGACCCGCTCGCCACCGACCCGCTGCGCCGCCACGGCCACGCCGGGCACAACGGGCATCGCCTTCCCCACGCCGGCTGACCGTCATGCCGGCCGCGCGTCGCATAGGGAGGAGGTGAGGCCCGAACCCCACACTGCACTGGCCCTGAGGCCGGCCGCCGTACCGCACCGGGGTGGTACGGCGGCCGGTGCTAGCCGCGTGCCTCCAGCCGGGCCGCGTAGTCCAGGGCCCCGGCGCGGACGGCGGCGTGGACCGTCCGCGCGATCCTCGCGCCCCAGGTGGAGCGGGGCCCGGCGAAGACCTCCGGCGTTCCGCCGGTCGCGGCGGCGACGCAGATCGCGTCGGACGCCGTGCCCGTGCACGGGAAGCCCGCTTCGAGCAGCGCCTGCGTCTTGGCCTCGGTCGCGGTGACGACCGCGTTCACCAGCGCCGCGTCGCTCATCCCGACGGGGACGGCGACCACGATGTTGATCGTCCCCGGTTTCCAGGCGGGCGTCCCGTCCCCCTCCAGCGGGGCCAGCTCGGGATCGGGCGTCCCGGCGGGGGCGGCCGCCCAGGTCGGGACGCGCAGCCCCACCGTCGCCGACACGCGCACGCCCTCGCCGTCCCGCCGCACCGTGCGCGCGACCGGGGCCGCCGTGAGCATCCCGACGCCGGGGCCCTCCAGCCCGGCCGCCGCCGCGAGCTCGGCGAGGTGCGCGACCGGGTCGGTGCGCGCGTAGGCGCCCGGCACCTGGGCGTTCAGCACCCAGCGGGCCGGGCCGATGCCGCCGCCCAGCATCGCCGAGGAGATCATCCGATGGCCGCGGCCGGCCCGCCACACCGTCGAGGCCAGCCGTTCGCCGTCCTCCGTCCGCCACGCCGTCTCGAGGTTCACGGACGCTCCAGCGACAGGATCGGCCGGCCGCCCGGCCCGGGGGCGACGCTCACGCGGGCGCCGAAGTGCTCCTCGACGGCGTCGCGGGTGAGGACCAGATCCGGCGGGCCCGACGCGGCCACCCGACCGCCGGAGAGGAGGACGAGCCCGTCGGCGTACTGCCCGGCGAGCGTCAGGTCGTGGATCGTGGTCACCACCGTCAGCCCGTCCGACAGCCGCAGCCGGTCGATCAGCTCCATCACCTGCTGCTGGTGGCCGATGTCGAGCGCGGTCGTCGGCTCGTCCAGCAGCAGCACCGAGGTCTGCTGCGCGAGGGCGCGGGCCAGCACCACGCGCTGCCGCTCCCCGCCGGACAGGTGGTCCAGGGGGCGGGCCGCGAAGGGGGTGAGGTCCAGCCGGTCGAGGACCTCCGCGGTGACGGCCCGGTCGCGGGCGCTCTCCCGGCCCAGATGCGGGACGTAGGGGGACCGCCCCAGCAGGGTGTAGTCGAACACCGTCATGCCCACCGGAAGGTTCGGGCTCTGCGGGGCGTAGGCGACGAGCCGGGCGCGCCGCCTCGGCTTGAGCGCCTGCAGGTCCGCGCCCGCGAGGGTGATCTCGCCACGGGACGGGACCAGGCCGAGGACGGCGCGCAGCAGCGTCGACTTTCCCGCGCCGTTCGGCCCGATGACCGCCGTCCACGACCCCGCCGGCGCCTCCAGCGACACGTCCTTCAGCACCGGCCGCCCGCCGAGCGCGACGTCCAGGCCGCGCACCGCGACGGTCACGTCTCCACCTGCCGCCGGGACGCGCGGAGCACCACGACGAAGAACGGCCCGCCGACGAACGCCGTCACCACGCCCAGCGGCAACTCCCCGGGCCTGATCACCGTCCGCGCCACGAGGTCGGCCACCTCCAGGAACGCCGCGCCGCCCAGCAGCGACAGCGGCAGCACGATCCGGTACGACCCGCCCGCCAGCCGCCGCACCACGTGCGGGACGACGATGCCGACGAACGCGATCAGCCCGCTCACCGCGACCGCCGACGCCGTCGCCAGCGACGCCGCCGCCACCACCGTCAGCCGGACCCGCGCCGCCGACAGGCCGAGCGCGGCCGCCTCCTCGTCGCCGACGCTGAGCACGTCCAGGAGCCGGCCGTGGGCGAGCAGCACCACGGTGGAGACCAGCGCGTACGGGAAGACGAGCGCCAGCTGGTGCCAGTCGGCCGACCCGACCCCGCCGAGGATCCACGAGTAGATCCGCTGTAGCTCCTCCGCCCTCATCTGCTGGATGAGCGTCTGCACCGCGGCGAGGAAGGACGACACCGCGACGCCAGCCAGCACCAGCGTCGCCGTCCCGTTCCCGCGGCCCGTCGCGGCGCTGCCCAGCAGGTAGGCGAGGGCCACCCCGCCGATCGCGCCGACGAACGCCGCGAGCGGTACCGCGTATCCGGGGTCGCCCGGCACAAGCGCGATGACCAGCGTCGCCCCGACCCCCGCGCCCGCCGCCGCGCCCAGCAGGTACGGGTCGGCGAGCGGGTTGCGGAACACCCCCTGGTACCCGGCGCCCGCGACGGCGAGCATCCCGCCGACCAGCGCCGCCATCAGCGCCCTCGGCACGCGCAGCTGGAACAGCACGTTCTCGTCGATGACGCCGAACCCGCTGTCGGCGTGCACGAACGGGATCCGGTCGGCCAGCGCCTTCAGGACCCCGCCCACGGGCAGCCCGGCCGACCCCACCAGCATCCCGGCCAGCAGCGTCGCGAGCAGCAGCCCGAGCGCCGCCGCCAACGGCAGCGGCCGCAGCCTGGCCTGGCTCCGCGGGCCGGGCGACGAGCCGCCAGGGCCTGGACCCGCGATGCCGCCGGAGCGCTCTTCCGTCTCGGGCGGCGCGTCGCCGCGACCGCCGGAGACCTCGGGCGCCCGCTCCCGCCCGGAGACGTCCTCGGGAACCGCGCGGACGTCCGAAGACGTCCCGGCCGCGTCGTCGGCGCCGGCCGGGACGTCCCCGGTGTGCGGTCGACGCCTGCTCACGGGCGGGCGTCCTCGGCGGCAGCGGTCACTGAACCTTCTGGACCGCGTCGCCGATCGCCTTGACGAACTCCGCCAGGCGCGGCCCCCAGCGGGAGGCGATGTCGTCGTCGAGCTCCACCACGCCGCCGTGCCCGACCGCGTCCAGGTCCGACCAGCCCGGGCGCTTCGTGAGCGCGGCGGCGTTCTGCCCGCAGCACTTGGTGTCGGCCAGGAAGATCAGGTCGGGGTCCTGCTTGAGCAGGTACTCGCGGGACAGCTGCGGGTAGTCGCCGGAGGCCTTGTCCGCCTTGTCGGCGATGTTCTGCAGGCCGAACATCCCGTACACCTGGCCCACGAAGGTCTTCGACGTCACCGAGTGGAGCTGGTTGTCGAGCTCGTGGTAGTACGTGAGGCCCTTGGCCTTGGACGACGCGGCCACCGTCTTCTGGATGTCCGCGCGCATGCCGTCGGTGACCTTCTTGGCCTCGGCCTCGTGCCCGGTGGCCTGCCCGAGGTCGCCGATCTCGTCGTAGGCCTCGTCCAGGTTCTTCGCCGCCGGCTCCAGCAGGACCGGGACCTTCACCTTCTCCAGCGCCTTGACGATGCCGTCCATGTCGTCGGACAGCACGACGAGGTCCGGCTTGTGGGCGATGATCGCCTCGGCGTTCGGCTTGAAGCCCGACAGCTTCGTCCGCGGGGTGCCGGCCGGATAGTTGGAGTAGTCGTCCACCGCGACCACCTGCGGCCCGGCGCCGATGGCGAAGAGCGTCTCGGTGTGCGTGGGGGAGAGGGAGACGATGCGCTTCGGCTTGGCCGGGACGGACACGGCCCCGTTGGCGGCCTGGACGGTGACGGCCTTGCCGTCCGGCGCACCGCCGGACTCGCCGTCGTCGCCGCCGCATGCGGCGGCGAGCGTGACGACGCCGATCGCC
>NZ_JBEZJP010000525.1:0-4881 GCF_040653175.1 Actinomadura sp. NPDC048032 | reverse complement strand
AGGAGCGAGTTGGGGCCACCACAGGCGGAGCGAGTTGGGGCCAGCACAAGAGGAGCGAGTTGGGGCCACCACAGGCGGAGCGAGTTGGGGCCAGCACAAGAGGAGCGAGTTGGGGCCACCACAGGCGGAGCGAGTTGGGGCCAGCGCACGCGGGGCGGCTTGGGGTCTGGGCGAGGGGTTAGCGGAGGGCGAAGACTTGTTTCTTGGCCTTCGCGCCTTTCAGGGTGGCCACGTAGGTGCCGGGGCGGGCTCGGACGGTGTTCTTGCAGTCGCGGTGGCGGTCCCAGACGACGTCGTCGACGTAGGGGATGCCGCGCCGTAGCGTCGCCTTGGGGGCGTCGCCCTTGCGGCACTTGCTCGACGACCAGACGCGGTCCGCGCCGGAGGTGATGCGGACCTCCAGCGATCCCGTGTCGAACGCGCAGGAGCCGTCACGCGTGCTGACGACCGTGACCCGGAACTCCGGACGCTCGGACCCCGCGTAGACGCTCTTCGCGGCGGACATGTTGACCACGAGGTCACCGCGGCCGCAGGGGCCGCCGTCGGCCTGCTCCGGCGCGGGCGTGGTCGTCGTGGTGACGGTGACCGTCGGCATCGCGCTCGGCGGCGGAGCGCTCGTCCGCTCGGCCGCGCCCGCGTCGTGGCCCGGCTTCTCCTCTCCGGCGCCTCCCTGGCACGTCCACGCCAGCAGGCCCACGGCCCCGAGGACGCCTGCCAGGGCCCACACGCGCCGGCGCCAGTACCGATCGAGCCCAGAGCCGTCCTGGTCGCGCTCAGTGTTCGCCCCCATGCGGGCAGTATGCATTCACCCGGGCGGGAAGAGCGGGCGACCCGCCGCGTGCCACAATGGCGACGCGCCATGAACACCGAATCCGCACTCACCACGCCGATCCTCGCCTGGTACGACGCGAACGCACGGGACCTCCCGTGGCGGGCGCCGGACGCGACCCCCTGGGGCGTCCTCGTCAGCGAGATCATGCTTCAGCAGACACCGGTCTCCCGCGTCCTGCCCGTCTGGGAGGCCTGGACGACCCGCTGGCCGACGCCCGCCGCGCTCGCCGCCGAACCGTCCGGCGAGGCCGTCCGCGCGTGGGGCCGGCTCGGCTACCCGCGCCGCGCCCTGCGCCTCCACGAGGCCGCCCGCGCGATCACCGAACGGCACGGCGGCGACGTCCCCTCCTCGCACGCGGACCTGCTGGCGCTCCCCGGCATCGGCGCCTACACCGCCGCCGCCGTCGCCAGCTTCGCGTTCCGGCAGCGTCACGCCGTCCTCGACACCAACGTCCGCCGCGTCCTGGCCCGGCTGCTCTCCGGCGTCGAGTACCCGCCGAAGGCGCAGACCAAGGCCGAGGTCACACTCGCGGAGAGCCTCCTGCCGCTCGACCCGCCGACCGCCGCCCGCTGGGCCGTCGCGGTCATGGAACTGGGCGCACTCGTCTGCACAGCCCGTTCGCCTCGCTGCGTCGACTGCCCCGTCATCGACAGGTGCACGTGGCAGCTGACCGGCCGTCCCGCCTACGACGGGCCGCCACGAAGGGGCCAGACGTACGCCGGAACCGACCGGCAATGCCGGGGGCGACTCCTGGCCGTCCTGCGGGACGCCGAACACCCGGTCGAGAAACCAGCCCTGGACGTCGTCTGGTCGGACGCCGTCCAACGCGAACGCGCCCTGGACACCCTCATCGCGGACGGCCTGGTCGACCCCCTCGAAGACGGCCGCTACGCCCTTCCCGGCTGAACTCTCGCGCCCGTCCGCAAGGGATCCGCCTTCTCAGGGGAATGGCAGGCCGGCTCTCTGTGCGCGTATTTCGGATCGGATGAGCTCCAGCAGCCGGCCCACCCAGTTGCGGCCTCTGTCTCCGCGCGTGATCCAGTGGTCGGATTCGATTCCGCCATACCCGATGGGGGCGTCTCCCGTGCCGAGAAGGATCTCCGCCAGCTCGGGATGCCGCGCGTATTTGGCGCGCATGAGGCCCGCCATCACGGCCGTCCTGACCTGTGGCCATCCCTGGACGCGTGAGGCCTCTTCGGCGAGCTTCTGGGCGTCGTAGGGGCGTTCCGCGGCGCGAATCCGCTCCCGGACCTGGGGATCCTCGGTGGACAGCGCCCAGTAGGCGTGCGTGACCGACGGGTAGAGGACGCCGCCGGCCTCGATCGGGGCCGGGTAGTCGTTCTGCAGGGCATCGATTCCCGGGCTCTCCGGCCATCCTCGCGGAAACACGCGCCCGCCCAGGTGAATCGTCCCGCCCGGGGGTTCCTGTGGATCGTCCCCCGACCTCTTCGATTCGTATTCGGCGCGTGCGCGGGCCTCCTGGGCGAAGTAGTCCAGAGCCCATTCCCGCATGGCTTCGGTCACCACGTCATCGTCGAACCAGCCGCCGATCGGACGCTCCCCGACGTCGGTGCACAGAAAGACCAGCGGCCGGTCCTTGTTGTCCATGTCACCGAGCGAATAGTGGCGCTTGTGGGCGGGCATCGCCAGGTAGGCCTCGCGCAGCGCCAGCCGGTCGGCCTCGTCACGCGACTCCAGGTACCGGTCAAGCGCCGCCAGGCAGCGGTCGGTGGAATCGGGCCGGTCGTTCAGGCGCTCGATGTCGTCGGCCACCTCCCCCAGCAGCATCTCCGAGGTGAGGCCGAACATCGGCTCGGCGGCCTTCCACCGGCCGAGCTCGAACGCGCTGATCTCACCGCCCTCGGGTACCTCCGTCACCACCCAGCCGCATTCGAGCTTCTCCCGAAGACCCTCCAGGTCGACCCACTCCCAGCAGTTGATGGCGCCGTCCGCGAACACCAGCAGGTTCGTGAGGTGGTAGGAGCCGTTGTGGATGAAGACGGGCCGCGCGACGCCCTCGATGCGCCGTCCGTCCTCTGTCCGGTGGATCCGTAGCAACAGGGAAACTCCTCAATCCTCATCCAGGGAAGCGGAGCGCAGCCGCTCGGCGGCCGTCACCTCACCCGGTGGCCCGAACCCCACCTCGGGGCCGCGCATTCGGTCGATCTTGGGCCGGTTCCGCCCCGCCGGTCAACGGAAATTCGCTCGTCAGCCCAGGGCCCGGGCTCGTACCGTACGCCAGTGCGTGATCTGCTGACCCTGCCCAAAGCCCACCTGCACGTCCACCTTGAGAGCACCGTCCGCGGCGCCACACTCCGCGAGATCGGCGCCGCCAACGGCGTGCCGGTCCCCGAAGACCTCGGCGCGTTCGGCGACTTCGCCTCCTTCTTCGCGCAGAACGACCTCGTCCGCGCCTGCCTGCAGCGGCCTGAGGACTTCCACCGCATCGCCTACGAGTTCTGCGAGGACGAGGCGGCCCAGGGCGTCCGGTACGCCGAGGTCTCGTTCACGGCCGCCGCGCATGGCGAGCGCCTCGGAGACCTCGGCATGCCTCTGGCGGCCGTCCTGGAGGGCCTTGAGGCGGGCCGGGAGGCCTTCGGCATCGAGTGCCGCGTGATCCTCGACCACTCCCGCCGCCGGTCCGTCGAGCGCGCCTGGCGGACCCTGGACCTGGCCCGGCGTCACGAGCGCGTGGTCGCCGTCGGCCTCGCCGGCGACGAGGCCCACCCCGGTGACCCGTTCACCGAGGTCTTCGCCGCCGCGCACGACGCCGGGCTCCACGTCGTCCACCACGCGGGCGAGGCCGAGGGCGCGGCCAGTATCCGGCAGGCGCTCGGCCCCGGCCGCACCGAGCGGCTGGGCCACGGCATCCGGGTCCTGGACGATCCCGACCTGGTGGCCGAGGTCCGCGAACGCGGGATCCCCCTGGAGGTCTGCCCCTCCTCCAACGTCGCGCTGGGATTCGTCCCGTCCCTGGACGCGCACCCCCTCCCACGCCTTCGAGAAGCGGGCCTGCTGGTCACTCTCAACACCGACATCCCCGCCCTGATCAACACCCCCCTCGCCACCGAGTACGCGCACGTCCGCGCCACTTTCGCCTACGACGACCTCACCCTGGCCGACCTGGCCCGAGCCTCGGTCACCGCCTCCTTCGCCCTGCCTCAGACCAAGAAGGCCCTCGGAGAAGCGATACAGGCCTGGCTTGCCACCCCGCCCCCCTCCCCTTCGAGGTGAGCGGGCGGGGTCTTCGGATGGCGATCTGGTCGCACACTGGGCCTCCCTGAAGTCACCTTCAGGGTTCCCGAGCGCGGCGGTCGCCGGAGACCGAACAGCGTTCTGTGGATTAACCCACCGGCTTCTCCGGCTCGCGCGTGAAGAGGCAGAACAGGTGCCCCGCCGGGTCCTGGTAGACCCGGAAGTCGTCATCCGGCTGGAAGTCGGCCAGGACGGCGCCCACTGCCTCGGCGTGCTTTCCGGCGGCGTCCACGTCGTCCACCTCGAAGTCGAGGTGGGCCATCTGCAACTGGGCGCCGTCCGCGGCGGGCCACGTGGGGGGCTTGTAGAGCGGCTCTGTCTGGAACGACAGGCCGGTTCCGCCGCCCGGGGGACGCAGCTTCACCCAGTCGGGCTCGTCCTGCACGACCGTCCAACCGAGGAGGCGCTGGTAGAAGTCCGCCAGCACGTGCGGGTCGGGGGCGTCGAGGACGGGGGCGGAGAGGGTCAGACGGCTCATGGCGGCTCCCAAGACAGTCGATCTTGTGAGGGGAGGCTGCCCAGGAGAATCGCGACCATGCGAGCCGCCCACACGCGAGCCGCCCACACATGCGAGCCGCGAACATGCGGAAGGCCCGCGACCAGTTCCTCCAGTCGCGGGCCTTCGCGCGCGGGACGTCAGTCCTTGTTGAAGTTGACCGCGCCCTCGATGGGCGGCGGGCTGTCGGGGACGGTCGACGGCTTCGGCACGCCCTTGAAGGTGAACTTGGCGTTCTCGGCGGTGTCGGTGTTGTCGGGGTCGAAGCCCTCGGTGCCGACGATGACGATCTGGCCGG
>NZ_JBEZJP010000524.1:0-4885 GCF_040653175.1 Actinomadura sp. NPDC048032 | reverse complement strand
GGCGCGGCGGCTGCTGTCGGACCTGCTCCGGCACGACCTCGGGCTCACCGGCACGCACGTCGGCTGCGAGCACGGCGTCTGCGGCTGCTGCACCGTCCTGCTGGACGGGGAGCCGGTGCGCTCGTGCCTGATGTTCGCCGTCACCGCCGCGGGCCACGAGGTCACCACCGTCGAGGGGCTCGCCGCGCCGGACGGAACGCCGTCGCCGGTGCAGCGCGCGTTCCGCGAGTGCCACGGGCTGCAGTGCGGGTTCTGCACGCCGGGCTTCCTCTGCACCGTCACGGCGCTGCTCCGGGAGACGCCGCGCCCGACGGACGACCAGGTCCTGGAGGGCATCTCGGGGAACCTGTGCCGCTGCACCGGCTACCAGAACATCGTCAAGTCGGTGCACCGCGCGGCCGACCTGCTCAGCGGGTCCGCGGAGGGCGAGGCGTCGTCCTCTCGCAATGAGACAGCCGGGGAGTCGTGAATGGGCACCAGGGTCTTCGGTGAACCGGTCGAGCGGCGCGAGGACGCGAGGCTCCTCACCGGGCGCGGCCGCTACCTCGACGACCTCGGGCGGGACGCGCTCGCGGCGGCGTTCGTGCGCTCCCCGCACGCGCACGCCCGGATCGCCGACATCGACGTGTCGGGGGCGCTCGACGTCGACGGGCTGGTCGCCGTCTACACGTGGGAGGACCTGCCCGGCAAGGTCGGGGACCCGCTGCCGCTGCTCATCCCGCACCCCGCCCTGACCCACGGCCGCACCGGGTACCCGCTGGCCCGCGACGTCGTCCGGCACGTCGGCGAGCCGGTGGCGATGGTCGTGGCCCGCGACCGCTACCTGGCCGAGGACGCCGTCGAGCGCATCCGCGTCGAGTACGAGCCCCTGCCGCCCGTCGTCGGCATCGAGAACGCGGAGCGCGCCGAGCGCCTGGTCCACGACGACGTGCCCGGCAACGTGGGCGCCGTCCTGGTCCAGGAGAACGGCGACGCCGCCGCCGCGATCGGCGCGGCGCCGCACGTGCTGGAGTTCCGGCTCTCCATCGAGCGCAGCGCGTCCATGCCCCTGGAGGGCCGCGGCGTCTACGCCCGGTGGGACGCCGACGACGGCTCGCTGCGCGTGTACTCCTCCACGCAGGCGTCCACCAGCGTGCGGGCGGCGATCGCGGCGCGGCTCGGGCTGCCGAACGGCAAGGTCGAGGTGATCGCGCCGGACGTCGGCGGCGGCTTCGGCGTGAAGATCGTCCACCCGTGGCCCGAGGAGGTCCTCGTGCCGTGGGCGGCGCGGCTGCTGGACCGCGAGATCAAGTGGACCGAGGACCGCCGCGAGCACTTCGTCTCCGCCGCGCACGAGCGCGGGCAGCTCCAGGACGTGCGGGTCGGCTTCGACGGCGAGGGCCGCGTCCTCGGCCTGGACGTGCGGATCCTGCACGACCACGGCGCCTACACCCCGTACGGGATCATCATCCCGATCGTCACCTCCACCCAGCTCCTCGGCCCCTACAAGATCGGCGCGTACCGGGCGGAGGTCGTCAGCCTCTACACCAACACCCTCATCGTCACCCCGTACCGGGGCGCGGGCCGCCCGCAGGGGGTGTTCTGCATGGAGCGGACGATGGACCGCATCGCCCGCCACCTCGGCCTCGACCGCGCCGACGTGCGCGCGGCCAACGTCATCCAGCCGGACGAGTTCCCCTACGACCAGGGCCTGACGTTCCAGGACGGCCGCCCGCTGATCTACGACTCGGGCGACTACCCCGAGCTGCTCCGCAAGGTCCGCGAACTGATCGGCTGGGACGGCTTCGAGGCCGAGCGCGCCGCCGCCGCGTCCCGCGGCCGCCGCCTCGGCATCGGCCTCGGCGTCTACGTGGAGGGCACGGGCGTCGGCCCCTACGAGGGCGGGCATGTCGAGATCGACACCGCGGGGCGGGTGCACGTGTCGACCGGGCTCACCTCGCAGGGCCAGGGCCACGAGACCGTGTTCGCGCAGATCGCCGCCGCCGAGCTGGGCGTCCCCATCGAGGACGTCCACGTCACGACGGGCGACACGCGGCGGTTCGGGTACGCGGTCGGGACGTTCGCGTCCCGCGCGGCGGTGATGAGCGGCAACGCGATCGCGCTGGCGTGCCGGAAGGTCCGCGGCAAGGCGCTGCGCATCGCGGGGGAGGCCCTGGAGGCCGACCCGGACGACCTGGAGATCACCGACGGGGTGGTGCACGTGCGCGGCGACCGGTCCGCGGCCGTCCCGCTGCGGACGGTGGCGGTGCTGTCCAACCCGCTGCGGTACGCGTTCGACGAGGAGGCCGCGGCGGCGACGCAGTTCGCGGTGGGGCGCCCGGTCACCGAGCCGCCCGTCGCGGCCGGGGACGAGCCCGGCCTGGAGGGCCGCGACTACTACTCGCCGGTGCGCTCGACGTTCGCCTCGGGCGCGCACGCCGCGATCGTGGAGGTCGACCCGGACACGGCCGAGGTCGCGATCCTGCGGTACGCGGTCGTGCACGACTGCGGGCGGCTCGTCAACCCGATGGTGGTCGAGGGCCAGATCCACGGCGGCGTCGCGCAGGGCGTCGGCGGCGCGCTGTACGAGCGGATGGTGTACGACGAGTCGGGGCAGCTGCTCAACGCCTCGTTCATGGACTTCCTGATGCCGTACGCGACGGAGATCCCGCGCATCGAGACCGACCATCTGGAGACGCCGTCGCCGCTGAACCCGCTCGGCATCAAGGGCGCGGGGGAGGCGGGCGTCATCCCCGTGTCGGCGGTGATCGCGTCGGCGGTCGAGGACGCGGAGGGGATCCGGGTGGACGCGATGCCGCTGTCGCCCGACGACCTGTACACGCTCCGGCTGCGCGCCGCGGACGACCCGTCGCTGCGCGTCCGCGAGGGCGCCGGCGCCGTCTGAGGCGGCGCGCGGTCGGGGCGTCTCCCGGGCGCCGGGCGGGGGCGAGGCTGGCGGGGCCGGCTCGGGAAAGCAGGGGACCTCGGCCCCGCCAGCGTGTTGACCTTAGGCACAGTCCGCCCGGCCCTCCGGCTCAACCGGGTTTCCTCCGGGAAGGTCCCTTTCAGGCGTGGGACGGCTGGTCGGGGGCATTTCCGCCGAGCGAACGCGGAAGGTAGTTCTGCACGGCGGCGGGCCGGAAGCCGGCCTGCCTGATCCAGTCGAGGATCATCTGGAACTCCTGGGCGAGCCCCTTGCGGTAGTGCATGAGGACGATGTCGCCGGGCTTGAACCCCTTGCCGCCGTCGCCGCGCGCGAAGCCGTTGTAGCCGACTCCGGGCCCGGAGGTGCCGTTGTAGAACTCCGCCGACCAGAGCAGCACCGACTTGATGCCGCATTCCTTGGCCACCTGGAGGGTGGTCTGGTTGTAGCTCCCGAACGGGGGACGGAAGATCTGCGGCCGGCGCCCGTACTGCTTCGTGATGGCCTCGGAGGAGTCGCAGATCTGCTTCTTCTGCGCCTCGGCGCTCAGCGTCGCCATGTTGGGGTGCGTGACGGTGTGGTTCTCCATCTGCGAGCCCGCGTTGCGCAACGCCCAGAAGTACTGCCCCTGCCCCTTGATGTAGGTGGAGGTCAGGAACGTCAGGATGGGGACCTTCTCCTTGCGGACGAGGTTCACGAACTCCGAGTCGTAGGTGTAGCCGTCGTCGATGGTCAGGAAGACGACGCGGTCCTGCGTCTGGATGCTCCTGATGACGGGCGGCAGGCCGTTCGCGGCGGGCTGCGGCGCCGTCCAGGACCCGGGCCTGGGCGTCGCCCACCGCTGGTCGTCGAGCACGGAGGCGAGCTGCGTCCGCATGGACGGGCCGGACTCGCCGCCCAGCCGGGCGGCCACGACGGGCCAGCCGCCCGCCGCCACGCCGAACACTCCGGCGGCGACCATGGCGATCACGGGCGTCTTCCCTGGCATCGGCCGCGTACTCCGTTCGGTCGGGGGGTCTGCAGCTCTCAGGGGCGTGCAGTGGGTCCGCATCGGTTGACGCGCGAGCGGCGAGTGGGGTTCGCACCCGCGCGGAACCTGGCGGACATATCTGACCATTCCCAGCGGCCCCGGGGGTGCATCTGCCCAATCCTCGGCGTGTACTCGGCAGAAGTTGCCGTTCGGGGAGGCCGCGGGGTTCTCTAAAGTCGGGTCATGCAGCTCACCGGCAGTGCCAGCGTCGCCGCGCCGCTCGACCGCGTCTGGGACGCGCTCCAGGATCCGGCCGTGCTGGCGAGGACGATCCCCGGGTGCCGCTCCCTGGAGGAGACGGGGGACGGCACCTACCGCATGACGGTCACCGCGGGCGTCGCGTCGATCCAGGGCACCTACGTGGGGCAGGTCGAGCTGGCCGACCCCGACCCGCCGCGCTCGTTCGTCCTGCGCGCCCGCGGCCAGGGCGCGCCCGGCACGGTGGACGCCACGGTCCGCGTCCGGCTGTCGGACGGCGACGGCGCGACCCGCATCGACTACGACGCGGACGCGGTCGTCGGCGGGATGGTCGGCGGCGTCGGGCAGCGGATGCTCGGCAGCGTCGCCAAGCGCACCGCGGGCGAGTTCTTCTCCGCCGTCGAACGCGACCTCACGGCCCTGGCCCCGAGCCCGGGCCCGGCCCCGGCCGCGGAGCCGGTTCCCGCGGCTCGGCCGGCCTCGTCCGCCGCCGGGACCGTCTATCCGGGACGCGCCGCGGCCGCGCCTCCCTCCCCGGACTGGCTCCCGATGGCCGTCGCGTTCGGAGCCGGCGGAGCGGTCGCCCTCGCGGGCGTCGCGGTCGGCTACCTCATCGGCCGCCGCTCCCGCTGACACGCCCTCCGGAAACGGCGAGGGGGGGGGGCCCCCCGGGGGGGGGGGGCGGCCCACCCCCCCCCCCCACGTTCGGCGGTTCAGCGGGCGGGGACCACCGCCTCGCCGTAGGGAACGAGCCT
>NZ_JBEZJP010000523.1:0-4888 GCF_040653175.1 Actinomadura sp. NPDC048032 | reverse complement strand
GATCCGCAAGGCGATCCCGGTCGCGGGGGGCATGGCGGGCGGCAGCGCCGACGCCGCCGCCGCGCTCGTTCTCCGGTTGCGGCGGGGCGGCGTCCAGGCCGGGGAGCCCCTGGTGCCCGCCGCCCGCCGGGCGCGCGTGGCGGGGGATGTAGGGGATGGCCGGGCGGGGGCCCGGCCGGGCCCGGTCGCGGTCGCGCAGGCGGTTGCGGCGGGCGCCGTAGGGGGCGACGACCGCGCGGTAGAACGGTTTGCGGATCAGGGTGGGGACGAGCCGGTAGCCGCCGCGCACCATGACGTTGCGCCAGTACTGGGGCTGGGAGATGAAGCCCTCGCGGAGCATCTCGCGCTGCAGCCGCAGTTCGGAGCGCAGCAGGTCGCGGCCGCCGCGCCGCTCGTAGGCCCCCTCGCCGACGCGGTAGTACACGAGGGGCTCGGCGACGTTCACGATCCGCGCCCCGCCCGCGATCATGCGGGCGAACAGCCAGTAGTCCTCCATCAGGGGCAGGTCGCCGTAGCCGCCCGCGGCGACGACGGCGCTGCGCCGGTAGACGACCGTGGGGTGGTTGAACGGGTCGTGCAGGCGGGAGTAGCGCGCGATGTCGGCGGGGTCGCTCGGCGGGATGCGGCGGCCGACGATGTCGGTGATGTCGGTGCCGAACTCCAGCAGCCCCGCGCCCACGAGCTCGGCGCCCGCGCGCACCAGCGGGACTTGCGTCTGGAAGCGGTGCGGCATCGAGTAGTCGTCGGCGTCCATGCGGGCGACGATGTCGTGGCGGGCGGCGTGCAGGCCGGCGTCGAGGGCGGGGCCGAGACCGCGGTTGTGCTCCAGGTGGACGAACGTGACCTCGACCGGGCTGATCCTCACGAGGTCGCGCAGGCCGGAGGCGAGCGCGGGCGGGACGGGCCCGTCCTGGACGAGGACGACCTGGTCCGGGCGGAGGGTCTGGAGGTGGACGGCGCTGCGGAAGGCGTCCCGGACATGCTCCTCACGATCACCGCCGTAGACGGTCATCAGCAGGGTGAAGGGTTCGGGCTGCATGCGTCCGTTCCGGGGGGAGCGTGGCGGCCGTGGGGGCGCCCATGCGGGGGCGGGGCGGCGGGCCAGGTCGGGGGGTAGAGGGGGGCGCCGTCCTAGATGAGACGTTTCAAGAGGGTCGATGGTTTGCGCCGCCAAGATACCGCTGAGACGGCTCCCAGCGGGTTCGGGCGCGTCATCAGGTCGGTGCGCAGATGTTGCGGTCGGCGCGGATCTCCCCCGCGATCTTCGGAACCATTGGGCCCAGCCCCCGCAGTTGGGCGCCGTCCCTGCCGATGACCAGGTAGACGTAGCCGGGTTTCGCGGACGCCCACGGGCGCGGCTGGTGGCCGGGCACCGCGATCGCCGTGCGCGCGGCCTGCCGCTCGGCGCCCGCGCCGTAGAGGATCTGGGTGTGGGGGACGGGCTTCCTGGCGGTGCCGACCTTGACGACCTGGAAGCCGCGCTCGGTGAGCTGGTCGGCGGTCCGCTGGGCGAGGCCGCCGGTGCCGGAGGCGTTGTAGACGCCGAGCCTGACCTGCGTGGGCGGGACGGGCTGGACCTTGTTGTTCGCGGGCACGGGCTCCGGCTGGGGGAGCTTGTTGTCCTCGCGGATGGCCCGGAACAGGGGCTCGGCGGCGGCCTGGGCGAACTGGACGCGGTTCTTGTCCTGCGGGAACGCCTGCACGGGCACGGTGACGAAGCGGACCTTGCCGGCGCTCATCCCGCCCAGGGACGCGGCGAGCTTCTGCATCACCGACAGGGTGAGCCCGTCGTCCGCCTTGATGGACCTGGTGGCGGCGGACAGGAAGGCGTAGGTGCGGCCGGGGTCGGTGAGCATGCCCTTGTCCGTGGCCTTCTTGACGACGGAGGCCATGAACGCCTGCTGCCGCTTGATCCGGTCGAGGTCGGAGCCGTCGCCGAGGACGTAGCGGGTGCGGACGTAGCCGAGGGCCTGGTCGCCGCGGACGGTCTGCCGGCCGGCCCTGAGGTGCAGTTCGGCCTTGGGATCGTCGATCCGCCGGGGGACGCAGATCTCCACGCCGCCGAGCGCGTCCACGACCCGCTTGAACCCGGCGAAGTCGACCTCGACGTAGTGGTCGATGTGGATCTTGGTGAGCGACTCGATCGTCCGCCAGGTGCAGGCCGGGCCGCCGTTGGAGAACGCCGCGTTGATCATTCCGAACTGGGCCGGGACCGTCGTGCCGTTCTTGCGCTTGCACGGCGGCATCTGCACCATCGAGTCGCGCGGGAAGCTGACGCCGATGGCGCTCTGCCCGCCGGGCGAGATGTGCAGCAGGATCGTGGTGTCGGAGCGCTGCCCGGCCTCGGTGCCGTAGCGGGCGTTCTCCCCGGCGCGGCTGTCGGAGCCCATCATCAGGATGTTCAGCGAGTTGTTCAGCTTGGGCGGCCGGTGCTCGCCGAGCCGGCCGTCGACGTTCTCCCGGTCGATCTGCCCGTCGAGCCGGCGCCAGAACCCGTAGGCGGTGAGGCTGCCCGCCACGAGCACGACCGACAGCCCGATCGACACCCAGCCGAGCATGCGCCACAGGCGCCCCCGCACCGGCGGCTCCGGTGGCGGCGGGGCGCTGTCCGCGTAGTACACGGGCGGGGGCGCGACGGCTCGCTGCATCCGGAACATTTCAGCACAGATTGGACATGCGCCACGGGCGTCGTGGGAAAGAGCCGGGCCCGCGTTCCGACCGCCGCATAAGGGGCACCGGGTAGATGATCTAGACGTAAGGGATGCTGTACGGTCCTGCCCATGGAAGAGGCCGGTCAGCTCGACGCGCTTGAGCGGGCCGTCGAGGGGACGCTCGCCGAGGGGTCGTTCGAGTTCGACGACGAGGAGGCGGTGCTCCGCATCGAGGGGTCCCTCGTCCTCACGACCGGCTGGTTCCTCGGCCTCGGCGCGGGCGGCGTGGGCCTGCTGCTGACCGGCGCCGTCCTGTCCCTGACCGGGCTCCCGGACCAGGCGCGGTGGGCGCTGGCCCCCGGCGCCGTCCTGCTCGCCCTGGTGGGCGGGTTCGTCCTGCTGCTGCGCTTCACCCCGCTCGCCGGGCTCTGGTCGGACCTCGAACTGCGGTTCGCCGAGCAGGCCATGGTCCACCGGCGCACGCGGATCCCGTTCGGCGACCTGCGCCCCGAGCACCTGGTGTGGAAGAACGGCCGGTTCTTCCGCCGCCTCTACGTCCGGCACCCGGCGCTGCGCAAGCAGCTCGCCGGGTTCTTCGGCAGCGAGGAGCGGCAGGCCGAGGAGTTCCAGCGGCGGCTCTGGGATCTGATCCGCGCGCCCGACCTGAACGGCGTCCTCGCCCGCGGCAGCGACCTCACCCCGGTGCAGCGCTGGATCATCGCGGCCGGCGCCCCCTACGGCGCCGTCAACGGGTTCCGGGTGGACCGGCTCGGCGCCGCCCCCGGCGCGTCCGCCGCGGCCGCCGACCGCCGCGCGGCGCAGGACCTGCTCCAGGACCCCTGGGGCGCCTACGACCTGGAGCAGCTCCTCGGCGCCGTCAACTGGCTCGTCCAGGACGGGCACCGCGCCGACTTCACGCAGGACGCGCACCTCGCCGGCCGGTCCCCCGCCGAGCAGCGGGAGTACGAGTCGCTGCTGCGCGAGGTCGACGGCCTCATCGCCGGCGACCGGCTGGAGCCCCCGTTCGTCGAGCGGCTGATCGAGCTGGTCCGCGTCCGGTACGGGGACGAGGGCGGCTCGTACGCGCGGCTCGTCCCGCCGCTGCTGCGCGACGAGCCGGGCGCGGACGCGAGCGAGGAGGGCGCCGAGCTGGCCCAGTTCCTCCACCAGCTCTTCAACGACCGCAACCACGCGGCGGAGGAGCTGCACCGGCTGAAGGCCCTCGCCGACCCCGCGCTGCGCGCCAACGTGGGACGGTTCCTGATCTGGGACTACGGGCGCGCGCTCATGCTCTTCCGGTGGGGCCACATCGTCGGCTGGCTGACCGAGGAGTACTGCTGGGACCGGATGCTCCCGCTCGCGCTCGACATCCAGCGGCGGTACACGTCCTGGCGCGACATGGCGACCTGCTACCTGCAGGGACGCCTGCTCTGGTCGGGCGGCGGCGGCCCGGCGCAGGCCGAGTACGAGCGGCTCGTCGAGGAGCTCGCCACCGAGCCCCTCAGCCCCTGGAACCTCGTCCCCTGGGACCTGGAACTCACCCGCGACTGGACCTAGTCCGGGATTCGCCGCCCGCCGCAACCGGACCCGCGTGTGATCTATCTCTCCGGTCCCCGGAATGCCCACCGCGGAACGGTTGTGTCGGCGCGGCCATCTGTATATGGGAAATCTGCCACGAAATCACCATTCACCGCACGTAGTCTGGTCCGACCTCACTCGGCACCCCGCACGTGAACCGCCCGGAGCGACCATGAACCCCCCACCTTGGCCCGGCCAGCAGCCCGGTCGGCCGGGATTCCCGCCGCCTGCCGCGCCCGCCGGCCCTCCGCCGATGCCCGGCGGCCCCGGCTTCCCACCCCCGTACCCGCCGCGGCGCGGCGGCGGCAGCACGCTCGTGTGGCTGCTCGTCGTCGGCGCGGTGCTGGTGGTGGCCGTCGCCGGGACGTTCGCCGTCCTCGTCTTCAGCGGCGATGACGACGACCCGGCCCGGCCCGTGACGCTGCCGTCCACGACGCGCCTCCCGAGCTACGGCTCCTCGACGGAGCCGACCGTGCCCTCGCCCACCTACTCCAGCGGCGGGGCGGTCGACCCCGCCGGCGTCCTGAAGCGGACGATCACGACGGCGAAGGGCAACGTGTTCACCCAGATCAACTTCGGCCGCTCCTTGAGGGCGAGGTCGCGCACCTGGTCCATGTCGACGCGGCCGGTGTCGGCGCGCACGTCGTAGCGGACGGGGC
>NZ_JBEZJP010000522.1:0-4891 GCF_040653175.1 Actinomadura sp. NPDC048032 | reverse complement strand
CAAGAACTCCACACGGACGTCTCCTCCCTCGTCCAGGTCACCTTCCGTTTCCAACGCCTGCTCGACGAGTTCACCTTCAGCGGCGACGAGGAAGCAGGTGGACGACGTGGCGTAGACAGACGCGGTGTTAGCAAGGCTGTTAGCAAGAAGCCCCCTCGCGGTGACCGCAAGGGGGCTTTGAGCTGTGTGCACCCGAAGGGATTCGAACCCCTAACCTTCTGATCCGTAGTCAGATGCTCTATCCGTTGAGCTACGGGTGCCTGCCGGAAGTACTGTACCGGCTCCGGGGACCTGACCGCGAATCGGTTCACGGATGCACGGAGCCCGCAGTGTGACTTGAGTCACGGAACCCTTGGTGGGGTAGCTACGCCAAAGGGGTGATTAGGGCGGGTGTGACCTGGGAGGGTGTAGCCCGTTCGCAAGCCCAACCCCCTGAAGGAGAATCCCCATGCGCATGTCCGCCACCAAGCTGGTCGGCGTCCTCGCCGTCGGTGGACTGATGCTCGGTTCCACGGGCTGTGGCGCGGTCGACGCCATCGCCGGCGGGAAGAAGAAGACTGCCTGCAAGAACATCGAGACCGAGCTGCGGAGCTTCTCCACGGGCGGCATGTCGATGACGACGCCGGGCGGCGCCTCGGCCACCGCGCAGAAGTTCTCGGACACGGCCTCCAAGGTCCGGTCCGAGGGCCAGAGCGCCGGCGGCGACGTCGAGACCGCCGCGACCGCGTTCGCGGGCGACCTGGACGAGACCGCCTCGATGCTGCGCCAGGTGCAGTCCGGCAGCACGACCCCGCGCCAGCCCGACCTGGCCGGCATGCGGCAGCACGGCAACGACCTCGCCGAGGCCTGCGGGTTCACCGGGTTCCGGCTCGGCGGCTGACGCCCGGCGCGACCCGCTCCCGCGGCCCCGGGAGCGCGGCGCCGGGACGTGTTTCCGACTATGCTGTCGGAGCCGAGGGTCAGGCTTTGCCGGTTGGCTCGCCGAACCGGTAACCTGTCCTGGGCCTGACGGCTCCTGGAGGATTCGCCTAGTCCGGTCTATGGCGCCGCACTGCTAATGCGGTTTGGGTGCAAGCCCATCCGGGGTTCAAATCCCCGATCCTCCGCCACTCTGACCAGGGACTTCGTCCAAGATTCCGATCTTGAGCGAAGTCCCTGTCGCGTTCCAGATGTCCGTTTTTCCTGGCCTGGTGTGCACATGGTGTGCACGGGATGTCGTCGGAGCGCTTTCGTTGCCGGACGATGCGGGTGCTGGTCATCTCGGCTTTGATTACCCTGCGTGTTGACCGCGCCGGTTGCGCGGTCCGCAGGAGAGATCACGTTGGCGTCGGGCGTGGCCGAGAGTATCGCTGATCAGTTTCATGTTGACGCCGACCGCGACCCCGTCCACGCCCGGCTCGCCCCGCATGTCCGAGCCCATCGTCATCCACCCCCGGAGCGACCACTACCCCACCCACCGTCTGGCCGGTCACAGGCCGGTCAGACGGTCAACTGTGCGCGTCACGCGATCAACTGCGGCGGCGCGGTGGAGGCGAAACTGGAAGGCATGTCCACGCCTCAGTCCTCGCCGCCGTCCGCAGACACTTCGCCGCCCGAGTCCTCGGCACGGTCCGGCGGCTCGACGAACTGGTCACCGATCGTCGCGCTCGCTGCCGGGATCGCGGTGCTCGTCGGTAGCGAGTTCCTGCCGGCGAGCGTGCTGCCCGCGATGGCCGGCGACCTCGGGGTCAGCGAGGGCACCGCCGGGCTGGCGGTCGCGGCGACCGCGGTCGCGGGCGCGATCACCGCCCCCAGCATCGCGGTGCTGCTGCCGCGGACCGACCGGCGCACGGTCCTGACCGGGTTGCTGGTCGCGGCGGCCGTCTCGAACCTGGCGGTGGCGGTCGCCCCCGGTTTCGCCGTCCTGCTCCTCGGCCGACTCGTTCTCGGCGTCGCCATCGCCGGGTACTGGTCGTTCGCGTTCGGCGCCGGAACCCGCGCCGTGCCGGGACGCGACAGCGTGGTCTCAACGTCCATCGCGCTGGGCGTCACCCTCGCGACGATCGGCGGCGTCCCGTTGGCGTCCCTGCTCGGCGACGCGGTCGGCTGGCGGTTGGTGTTCGGCGTCGCGGCGGCCCTCGGCATTGCCGCTGCCCTGGCCGTGGCCCTGACGTTGCCGCCGGTACCCCCGCACCCGGCCGCCGGAATGGCGATGCTGCGGGCGGCGCTCGCCAACCGGTGGCTGATGGCCGGGGTGCTCGGCGTGGTCCTGGTCGCGTTCGGCAACTTCGCCGCCTACCCCTACATCCGGGTCGCGATCGAGGGCATCGACGCAGGCGCCACGGTATGGCTGCTGCTGGCCTGGGGCGTGGGCGGGATGGCGGGCAACCTCGCCGCCGGGCGGTTCGCGGGACAGCTGCGCGCTGTGGTCGCCGCGGCCCCGCTTCTGCTGGCCGGCGGCCTGCTGGTCACCGCGACCGCGCCCTCCCTGCCGGTGCTGGCCGCGGGGGTCGTCGTGTGGGGCCTGGCCTTCAACATGGTCCCGGTCGCCACCCAGCTATGGGTGACCCGCGTCGAGCCCGAACGCGCCGAGTCGGCCCTTTCGTTGCAGGTCACCGCGTTCCAGGTAGCGATCACACTGGGGTCGGCGTCAGGAGGCGCGCTCCTGGACGCCCGCGGCGTGCAGGCGGCCTTCCTGCTCGGCACGGGGTTCGCCGCGGCGGCCGGGCTGCTTTTCGCCGCGCTGCGCGTCCCGCGCGGGTGACGGCTCCCGCCAGGCCTGCGGCGCGACACCGTGGTGGGACGAGAACGCCCGGCTGAAGGCAGCGGTGGAGCCGTACCCGACGGCGGACGCGATGTACTCCACCGGACGCGAGGGGTCCGCGAGCAGCCGGCGCGCCTCCCGCATCCGGATCTCCCGGAGCACCTCCGCGGGTCCCCGGCCGAGTGCGCGGCGGAACCGCTCGCCCAGGGCGGAACGCGACAGATGGACCAGGCGGGCCATCCCCTCGACGGTCCACGGCTCGGCCGGGCGGGCGGTCACGGCGGCCACCACCGCGGTGACGGCCTCGTCGGGAGGTCCGGCGTCGCCGCCCTCGTCCTCCTGCCAAGAGGTGGTCATCGCCGCGCCGATCAGGTTGCCGTAGCTGGCGGCGAACAGGGTCGGTCGGCACGCCCGTTCGAGCGGGCACTGCGTGACGAGCGCCATGACGCCGCCATGCCGGGTGCCGAAGCCGCGGACCACCAGCGGGCTGGGCAGCCGACGGACCGGGACGGCCATGCGCAGGTCCGCTACAACCAAGGCGGACTCCTCGTACCGCTCCGACGCGGTGAGCCGGTGAGCGGTGCGGGCGTCGATGAGGACGGCGTCCCCCTCCGCGAGCGACTGCGCCTCGAACGCCACCTCAAGCGTGAGTTCGCCCTCCAGCACCAACGCCCACAGCGGGACCGGCCGTTCGGTGAGCACCGCGCCCGCCGGCAGCTGGACATGGTCCATGCCCGACATCTCCCACGCCGGTTCCGGGGAGGAGGTGCCGACGTCGTCTGCCCGTGAGATATCCACGATGTTCGCCACGTGAGCTGAAGCGGATACAAGACGGCGGCCTATTCCCGCGCGTCCCGGATGGCGTCCCGGTAGGCCGAGCCTCGACTGGCTACGGGAGTCGACCTGGTGATTACAGTGAGTGCTCGGATGGCGAGGTCTACCTTCGGCTCCATCGACGGCTGGTGAGCACAAGGTGCGCACGAACTGTAATGGATCATGGTGGACGAGGGTGCACCATGTGGACACTGACCTTCGGGAACGTGAATTTGCCGGGATGGCGAATCATCACAAAGCACGCCAAGAATGGCTCTGCTCATGCGGTTTGGGTGCACGCCCATCCGGGGATCAAATCCCCGATCCTCCGCTCCTCTGACCAGGGACTTCGTCCAAGATTGCGATCTTGAGCGAAGTCCCTGTCGCGTTCCAGAGGTGCCAATGGGCCAACCCGACAGGATGACCGGAGAGTCCGTGGCTTTGGACGCTCCGGTCGTTCTGTGGCTTCAGCCCCGCGTCGTCACTGCTGGGGTGGCTGCGGCATGTCGGCTTTCGACGGCACCGCTAGGTCTTTGTGGACGACGGTGAACCCGCCGGACAGGACGGGGGAGAACGGGGCAGGTGCCATAGCGGTGCCGACCTGCTCGGGTTCGTAGGTCTCACCCTGGGGGTTGACGAGCATGTTGGCGTACTCCCAGGACATCCCGATCCTGTCTTTGGACCGGCCTGGCTTGCCACCGTGGTCCCGGCCGGCGTCGTAGACGCTGAAACCCTTGGTCATACCGACCCATGGCGGGCCCTCGCAGCCCTCGGGGGTCGGGGTGTCCTCCACGCACCACGTCTTGACGATCTCGGCGGTGATCGTGGCGTAGCCCGGGGAGGTGATCAGCGAGTCGGCCCGGCCGATCGCGTAGAAGGTCCGCTTCCCCGGAGCGAAGTAGTGCTTGATCTTCACCGTGCCGGTCGCATCGTTCGGCGACCCGGTGATCGTCGCCCCGCCGGGGAGAACGCGGTGGTGAGTGAACGGAGCCTGACGGACGTCGAAGGTGAAGAAGCGGCGGTCCTTGTCGTCCTTCGGCAGGAACGTCATCCGGAACTCGCCGGACCCGGTGACGCCGGCGGCCTTGGGCTTGTTCGGCTTGATCTTGGCCTGGACCGCACCTGTGGTCGCGGTGACCACGGCCGCAGCGGCCACGCCCGCACCGAGAACAAGGACAGCGGCCTTACGTGCGCGCTTCACGATCATCTGGGAGTTCTCCTTCTATCTGATGTTTCGTCACTGAGCGGTGATGCGACCGCCCGCGACCTGCTCACCGACGTTCTGCGTGACACGTCCGGGACGGGGATCCTGCTCATCACCCACACACCGCCGCC
>NZ_JBEZJP010000521.1:0-4917 GCF_040653175.1 Actinomadura sp. NPDC048032 | reverse complement strand
CCGCATGCAGGTCCTCGTGCGGTTCCTGCGGCAGGACAAGGAGGCCGGGCTCGCCGAGCACGGCCTCGAAGGGTGGGAGTACGACATCCTGTGGCGGCTGCGCTCGGTCGGGCCGCCCTACCGGGCCGCCCCGACCTGGCTGGCCGAGGCCCTGGGCACCCACCCGGCCACGCTCACCGGCAGGCTGAACCGGCTCGAGAAGGACGGGTACGTCGCGCGCGCACCCGACCCCGCCGACCGCCGGCGCCTCCTGGTCCATCTGACGGACCAGGGGCACCGGGCCTGGCAGGACACGATCGGAGCGTCGGCGGCCACGGAGCACGCCCTGCTGGGCGTGCTCACGGACGCCGAGCGGGAGCAGCTCGCCGACCTGCTGCGCAGAGTCGTCCTCGCCGCGGAGGACGGCGGGCCGGACCTGATGCCGCCCGCCACCTGACGGGCGGCCGGAACGGCCCGGCGGGGGACGCTAGGCCAGCCCGGCGACCAGCTCGGCGACCGGCTTGCGGCGACCCGTGTAGAAGGGCACCTCCTCGCGGGTGTGCAGGCGCGCCTTCGCCCCCCGCAGGTGCCGCATCAGGTCGACGATGCGGTGCAGCTCGTCGGCCTCGAACGCCAGCATCCACTCGTAGTCGCCGAGAGCGAACGCCGACACCGTGTTGGCCCGGACGTCGGGGTAGTCGCGCGCCATCAGGCCGTGCTCGGAGAGCATCGCGCGGCGCTCGTCGTCCGGCAGCAGGTACCACTCGTAGGAGCGGACGAACGGGTACACGCACACGTAGGCGCGGGGCTCCTCGTCGGCGAGGAACGCGGGGATGTGGCTCTTGTTGAACTCCGCCGGGCGGTGCAGCGCCATCTGCGACCACACCGGCTCGCTCGCACGGCCCAGCGCCGTCCGCCGGAACCGCGTGTAGACCTCCTGCAGGTCGTCGGACGTGGGCGCGTGCCACCAGAACATGTAGTCGGCGTCCGCCCGCAGGCCCGCGACGTCGTAGGCGCCGCGCGTGGTGACGTCCTTCTGGGCGGCCTGGTCGAGGAGGTCCTGCACCTCCGCCGCCGCCTGCTCGCCCACGGTCCCCGGCTTCGCGACCCGGAACACCGACCACATGGTGTAGCGGATCACGTTGTTGAGTTCGCGCGCCTTCGGCTTGCCCTGCTGCTCCGTCATGGTCCAACTCCTTCTCGACTGCGCAAATGGTCCAGGACGCGGAGCGCCGCCGCGCGCGCGGAGGCGATGCACGCGGGGATGCCGAGGCCGTCGTAGGCGGCGCCCCCGACGGCCAGCCCCGGCGCTCCGGCGACCGCGGCCCGGACCTTGGCCACGCGGTCGGCGTGGCCCACGTTGTACTGCGGGAGGCCGCCGCCCCACCGGGTCACCCGGCTCTCGACCGGCAGCTCGGTGACGCCGCACGTCGCGGCGAGCTCGGCCATGGCGGTCGCGACGAGCTCCTCGTCGGCCCGCTGGAGCAGGTGCTCCTCGCCGTACCGGCCGATGGAGCAGCGCACCGCGACGACGCCCGGGTCGCGGTCGCGCAGGTGCGGCCACTTCAGCGAGCTGAACGTGACGGCCTTGACCCCCCGGCCGCCGCGGGCCGTGTCGCTCTCCACGTTCGGGACGAGGTAGCCGCTGCCCTCCGGAAGCCGCGGGAACGCGGTGGCCCGGTAGGCGAGCGTGATGATCGCCATACTGGCGTGCTCGATGCCGCCGAGCTCCCGCGCGGCGGCGGGGACGTCCGGCTCCAGCAGGCGGGACGCCGGGGCCGCCGGGACCGCGACCACCACCGCGTCGGCGTCGAGGTACTCGGGGTCGCGGGCGGAGCCGACGGTGAGGCGCCAGCCGTCCTCGCGGCGGCGCAGCTCGCGGACCGTGGCGCCGGTCCTGACCGTCCCGCCCGCCTCGGCGATGTCGGCGGCGACCAGGTGCGGGAGCGTGCCGAGCCCGTCCGGCAGCGTGGCGAACACCGGGCCCGGGTCCTTCGGCGCGGCGTCCCGGATCCCCTGGACGGCGTGGATCAGCGACCGGTGGGACCGCGCGGCGGCGGCGACGGCGGGCAGCGTGGACTCGAAGGACAGCAGCTCGGCCCGTCCCGCGTACACGCCGCCGAGCAGCGGCTCCACGAGCCGGTCGACGACCTCGCCGCCGAGGCGGGCGCCGATGTAGCCGGCGACGGACACGTCCCCGCCGCGCGGCGTCTCCGGCAGCACGAGGTCCAGCGGGACGCGCGCGAGCCCGGCCGGCGACAGCACGTGCGCGGCGGCCAGCGCCTTCAGGTCGGACGGGACGCCCATCACCTGGCCGGACGGGATGGGCCGCAGCGCGCCGCGGCTGAGGATCGCCGAGGAGGTGGTGCCGGGGTTCACGAGGTCGCCGGAGCGGCCGAGGTCGCGCACCAGGTCCAGGCCCTCGGGGCGGCGGGCGAGCATCGACTCGGCGCCCTCGTCCACCGGGATCCCGGCGATCTCGCTGACCCGCAGCTTTCCGCCGATCCGGGAGGCGCCCTCCAGGACGGTCACCCGGACGCCCTCCCGGACGAGCACGCGCGCGGCGGCGAGGCCCGCGATGCCGCCCCCGACGACAACGGCATGGGACGTGGTCATGCCTCCAGCCTTCCAGACGCCTCGCCGGATCGCGCACCGGGGCGGGCCCGGCGCCGCGCCCGGGCGCCGGATTCTTGTCACGGAGATGACAAGATCTCAAAACCATGCCAGTGAATACTGGCGAACATGATGCCTCGGAAGACCTCCACTCTCCTCACGGCCGCCCTCACGGCGGCGGCGCTCGCGACCGGCGGGCTCGCGTCCCCCGCGTCGGGCGCGGCCCGCGGCGAGTTCACGCCGGTCCCGCTGCCGTTCTTCTGGCCGAACAACAGCCTCTACGACGTGGACGCCGCCTCGGCCGACAGTGTCTGGATCGCCGGGAACCAGGGCGAACTCGTGATCCCCGGCCCGATCCCGGGAACCGGGCAGAGCATCCCCGGAAACCCCGTCGTCCGGCGCTGGAAGGACGCCCGCTGGGTCGAGTACGACCTCCAGAACCTGTCCAGCCGCGGCACCATCACCGACGTCGACGCGGCCGGTCCCGAGGACGTGTGGATCACCGGACCGAAGTACGGCTCCGGCGGCACGGCGCCGGAGCCGTACGCGGCGCGCTTCACCGGCTCGCGGTTCGAGCAGGTGGCGCTGCCGCCCGGCGCCGTCGGCGCGAACCTCCAGGCGAGGGCCGACGGCGTGTGGGTCGCCACCGCCGGCGCCGTCTACCGCCGGACGGGCGACACCTGGACGCGCGTCACCGCGATCCCGGACATGCAGCAGAACGCGTCCTACATCCGGGCGGACGACGACATCTGGTTCCTCGGCACCGTCTCCGCCGCCGACCAGACGCTCACCGCACGCCACTGGGACGGGCACTCCTGGCAGAGCGTCCCGGTGCACGAGCCCGTCCCCGGGACGGGCTTCACCGACATGATCGCCCTCTCCCCCACCGACGCCTGGGCCACCGGCATCAGCTACCGCACCTCCCCGGCCTCGCCCGTCCTGATGCACTGGGACGGCACGGCCTGGACGGGCGTCACCCCGCCCCCCGGCCTCAACGCGCTCACCCGGATCGTCCGGGGCGGGGACGGGACGCTGTGGGCGATCGGGCACTCGCTCGACGAGCCCGCCAAGCCCGGCCTGCTCCGCTACGACGGCGGGGCCTGGGAGCGCGTCCCGACCACCGCCGTGCCGAACCGGAGCAACGTCTACGCGACCGCGCTCGCCGTCGTCCCCGGCACCGGTGCCCTGTGGACGCTCGGGTCCGTGAACGTCGGCGGGCCGGTCGTCCTCACCGACGGCCCTTGATCACCGGCGGCCCGTGACCGCCGCGTGCCCGCTTCGTTCCCGGATCGCGACCGGCCCCGGGGAACGGTGATCCGCCGCACTCCGTCCAAGCCCCATGCGGATCGTCAGGAGCATCACCTGCGCACTGCTCGTCCTGCCGCTGGCGGCGGGCATGGCCGCGTGCGGAGGCGGCGGCGGCCAGTCCTCCGGAGCGTCGGACACCGCCCCCCGGGGCGTGGCCACGGCGCCGGCCCTCCCGAGCAGCGGCGCCCAGCGCGCCGAGGGCGTCCCGCAGAGCGGGGCCGCGAAACGGCCGGAGAAGCCCCTGCCCACCGGGCGCGAGGTCGTCCAGACAGCCGACCTGCGGGTGCGGGCGAAGGACGTGGAGGCCGCCGCCGCCAAGGCCAAGCAACTGGTCGCCGCGGCGGGCGGCTACGTCGAGCGGGAGTCGACGTCGAGCGACCCGGCCCGCTCGGAGATCGCGCTCAAGATCCCGAGTGACCGGTACGCCGAGGTGCTGGGCCGGCTCGGCGCCGACCTCGGCACCAAGCTGTCGCTCGGCCAGCAGGCCGAGGACGTGACCGGCGAGGTGGCCGACGTCGACGCGCGGGTGCGGTCCGCGAAGGCCACGCTGGAGTCGTTCCGCAAGCTGCTCGGCCGGGCGGGCTCCGTCGGCGAGATCATGAGCATCGAGCAGGAGATCTCCGAGCGGGAGGCCGACCTGGAGGCGCTCCAGGCGCGCCAGAAGTCGCTCGCCCACCGCACGCAGTTCGCGACCGTGACCGTGATCCTGGTGAGCAGGACCTCGCCGCCCGAGAGGGACGAGCCCCGCGGCGGCTTCGTCGGCGGGCTGGAGAACGGCTGGCACGCGTTCACCGCGTTCGTCGGCGGCGTCGCCGCCGTGCTGGGCTGGCTGCTGCCGTTCCTCGTCGCGGCCGCCGTGATCGGGCTGCCGGCGCTGGCCCTGCGCCGCCGGAGGCGCGCCCGGTCCGCGGCCCGCGAAGCCGACTCCGCACCGGCCCCGGAGGAGGCGCCGGAGCCGGAGACCGCGAAGGCCGTCGTCGGCGCGGGCGAGGAGCCCCCGCAAGGGCCGCCGCCGCC
>NZ_JBEZJP010000520.1:0-4983 GCF_040653175.1 Actinomadura sp. NPDC048032 | reverse complement strand
CTCCGCCGACGGCTACCGGCTGCCGCAGCGGTTCCGGTCGGAGCTGGCCGACTGGGACCGGCCGCCGTTCTTCAAGAGCTTCCTCCGCCTGGACGTGACGGAGTCGCAGCTGCGCATCCGTTGCTTCGCGGCGACGGGGTGCGGCGACCACGAGACGTCGCCGCCGTGCGAGGACGAGGTGACGATCCCGCTGCGCTGACCGGCCGGTTTGGATGATCTGCCAGTCATGGGGCGAAAGTAGGCGATCTTGCCTCGCGGTGTGCCCGGCTGCCGTTACAGTCGTGGCTCACCACACCGGTGAACGGTAACGGACGGTCGGCCGGAAAACGACCGCGTCCTTCAGGAGAGCTTTTCCATGAGTCACCCCCAGCAGGGTCAGGGCCAACAGCAGGCATACCAGGGCGGCTACGCGCCCGCCCACGCGCAGCACCAGGCGCCCGCAGCCGCGGGCACCGGCCTCAACATGAAGCGCCGCAACCCCGTCGGCGCCTGGCTCGGGCTGCCGATCATCACGTTCGGCATCTACGGGCTCGTCTGGTTCTTCAAGGTCCACGACGAGCTGCACCAGTACGACCGGCGCATCGACAACGCCGCCACCAACGCGCTGCTGTCCATGCTGTTCGGCGGCATCACCCTCGGCATCTGGCCGCTCGTCATGTGGGTCAAGCTCGGCGGGCGCATCGCCCAGGCCCAGCGCTCGGCCGGCCTCCAGCCGAGCTGCAGCGGCGGCATGGGCTTCCTGCTCGGCATCTTCGGCTTCGGCGTGCTGTACTACCAGCTCCAGCTGAACAAGGTCATCGACCGCTACGGAGACACCCCCGCCGGCCAGCAGGTGTCGATCCTCTAGGCCTTTTTCTCCTCCTTCGGGCCTGGCGGCCCTCCATCGTCGATAAAGGCGGGCGATCGCTGGCATCGCTTCGTCTCGCCTTGGCGGCTCGCTTCGCGATCAGATTCTTGCTTCGCTCGAATCTGCCTTCGGACGCGATCGCATGGGGGAGGTCGTCGCCAGCCGAGCTTCAGACGCTGCCTTGAGCAGCGGGCCACGGCCCTGGCCTGCTGATTCGGATCGCGCTCGACCCCCTGTGACTTCGTCACGGGGGGTCTTCGCCATTGGTGCTACTGCTGGATTGTCGGTGGGCGGGGTCAGAATGGGCGGGTGAGGATCGCGGTCGCGGCCGGGGGCGGGCGTGGGGGTGCGTTGCGGGCGGTGGCCGAGGACGGCGCGCCCGCGGGGCCCGTCGAGGAGGTTCCCGACCTGGTCCCGGCCATCGCCGAGCGGGAACGCGAGTCGGCGCCGCGCTGGGTGTGGCCGTCCACCGCGCGGCTCTACCCCCGGCTGCTGGAGGCGGGCGTGCGGGTCGCGCGCTGCCACGACCTCGAACTCGTCGAAAGCCTGCTGCTCGGCCATGCCGGGCGGTACGGGGAGCCGCGCTCGGTCCGGGCGGCGTGGGCGCGGCTGCGCGGCGAGCCCGTCCCGGCCGATCCGCCGCCGCCCCGGGAAGACGCCGCACAGCCGTCGCTGTTCGACGACGACGCCGGGCGGGAGGAGTCCGCCGACGACCTCGGCCAGATCGTCGCGGTGCACGCCGAGCAGCAGCGCGCCGTCGCCGGGCTCGACGGGTTCGCGCTGCTCGCGGCGGCCGAGTCGGCCGGTTCGCTGGTGGCCGCCGAGATGGCGCACGACGGGCTGCCCTGGTCGGCGGACGAGCACGACGCGCTGCTCACCGAGATGCTCGGGCCGCGGCCCACGGGCGGTCTGCGGCCCCGCAGGCTGCAGGAGCTCGCCGACCGGATCAGCGCCGCGTTCGGGCCGCGCGTGCACGTCAACCCCGACTCCCCGGCGCAGATCATCAGGGCGTTCGCCTCGGCGGGGCTGCCGATCGCGTCCACGCGGGCGTACGTCCTCCGGCAGGTCGACCACCCCGCCGTGCCCCTGCTGCTGGAGTACAAGGAGCTGTCGCGGCTGCACGCCGCGCACGGCTGGACGTGGCTCGACACGTGGGTGAGCGGCGGCCGGTTCCGTCCCGAGTACGTCGTCGGCGGCGTCGTGTCCGGGCGGTGGGCGACGAGCGGCGGAGGCGCCCTGCAGATCCCGCGCGTGCTGCGCAAGGCCGTCGTCGCCGACCCGGGCTGGGCCCTGGTCGTCGCCGACGCCGCGCAGCTCGAACCCCGGGTGCTGGCGGCGCTCGCCGGCGACCGCGCGTTCTCCGAGGCCGCCGCGCACGGCGACCTCTACGCGGCCCTGTCCGACGCCTTCCGCGACGACGCCGACGGCGCGCGGACCGCGCGCGACAAGGCCAAGATCGCCCTGCTGTCCGCCATGTACGGGGGCGGGACGGCGGACGCGGTGCAGCTCCTCGCCGTCCTGAAGAGCCGGTTCCCGCAGGCGTTCGAGTACGTCGAGGCCGCCGCGCGGGCGGGGGAGCGCGGCCTGCTCGTGCGGTCCCGCCTCGGCCGCACGTGCCCGCCGCCCTCGGCCGGGTGGCGCGAGCTGACGTCGGCGGGCGACGACGACGCCGCCCCGGGGCCCCGGGGCGGCACGGCGGCCCAGGCGCTGCGCGGGCGGGGCCGCTTCACCCGCAACTTCGTCGTCCAGGCCACCGCCGCCGACTGGGCGCTCGCGCTCCTCGGCTCCCTGCGCCGCCGCCTCGCCGGGATCGGCCCGCCCCGCCTGGTGTTCTTCCAGCACGACGAGGTCATCGTGCACACCCCCGCCGACCTGGCCGCCGAGGTCGCCGACGCGGTCCGCGCGGCCGCGCGGGAGGCGCGCGGCCTCCTGTTCGGCGACACCCCGGTCGTCTTCCCGATGGAGATCGCGGTCGTCGACCGCTACGCCGACGCCAAGTGAGCGGCCGGCGCGCGGACCGGCTCAGGGCCTCGGCGGGCGGACGGTGAGGAGCAGGCCGGCGGCGGCCGTGCCCGCGGCGGCGATCGTGCAGAACAGGTAGACGGAGGCGTAGTCGCCGAACGCGGCCCGCTCCGGCAGCAGCGCGGCGAGGACGGCGATGCCGAGCGCGCCGCCGAGCTGCCGCGCCGTGGTGTTGAGTCCGGTGGCGCCGGCGAACCGCAGCGGCCCGGCCGACAGCGCGGCGGCCGAGGCGGTGCCGGTGCTGATCATTCCCATGCCCGTCCCGACCAGGAGGCCGAGCGGGAGCCAGAACGTCGCGAAGTGCGGTTCCGCGGGCAGGGTCGCGATGACCCACGCCCCGGACACGACCATGATCAGCGCGCCGCCGGTCACGGCCGGGCGGACCCCGAAGCGGGCGGCGAGGCGGCCCGCCGCGACCGCCGCCGCGGTGGCGGTGAACGCGCCCGGCGTCGAGGCGAACCCCGCCTTCAGGATCGAGTAGTGCCACTCGCCCGTCAGGTAGAGCACGCCGGCGAGCAGCCACGCGTACAGTGCCGTCCCGTACAGGAACGAGGCGGCGTTCGCGGCGGCGAACCGGCGGTCGCGCCACAGCGAGATCTCCAGCGCGGGCACCGGGTGCCGCGCCGACCGCCACAGCGCCAGGGCGACCAGAGCGGCGCCGCCGAGCGGCAGCGCGAGGGTCCGGGCGTCCGTCCAGCCCCAGTCCCGGCTCTGCGTGACGCCGAGCGCGGCCCCGCCGACCCCGGCGGCGAGCAGCAGCGTCCCGGCGAGGTCGGGCAGGCGGCCCGCCCCGCCCGCGGCCCGGGGGAGGCGCCGCCCGCCGAGCAGCATCGCCAGCCCTATCGGCACGTTGATGACGAACAGGGACCGCCAGCCGGACAGGTCGACCAGCACCCCGCCGAGGCCGGGGCCGATCGCGGCGGCGAAGGCGCCCGCCGCGCTCCACAGCCCGATGCTGCGGGCGCGCCGCTCGGGAGGCGTGTCGTGCAGCAGCAGCGCGAGGGACGCGGGGATCAGCGCCGCCGCGGCGGCGCCCTGCGCGGCGCGCGTCGCCAGCAGGACGGGCAGGTTCGGCGCGACCGCGCAGGCCAGCGACGCCAGCGTGAACAGGCCGGTGCCCCACAGGTACAGCGACCGCCGGCCGACCAGGTCGGCGACGCGGCCGGCGGGCGCGAGCAGCGCCGCGAACAGCACCGCGTACAGGGTGATCACCCAGGTCAGGCCGGACAGGGTGCTGCCCGGGAAGTCGGTGTGCAGGTCGGCGACGGCCAGGTTCGCGGCGGTGGCGTCGAGCATGGCCAGGAACGTCGCGCCGGCGGCGAGCCAGGGGACGTCCCGGCGCGCGGCGACCGGCCGCGGGGGCGCCGCGCCGGTCTGCGTCTCGGTGGTCATGGAGGACCTCTCAGGAAAGTAAACGAACGGTCGTACACTCTTCTAGAAGGAGGATCCGAGTCAAGGGGGCGGGCGCATTGACTTTGAACGAACGGTCGTGCAGATTTAAGGGCGTGACCACCGACGGACGGCTTCTCAAGGGCGAGCAGACGCGCGGCGCGATCCTCGGCCGCGCCGCCGACATCGCCTCGGCGGAGGGCCTGGAGGGCCTGTCGATCGGCCGGCTCGCCACCGAGCTGCGGATCAGCAAGAGCGGCGTGTTCACCCACTTCGGCTCCAAGGAGGAGCTCCAGCTGGCGACGATCCGCAAGGCGGCCGAGGTGTTCCGCCTGCACGTGATCGAGCCCGCGCTCGCCGCCCCCGAGGGGATCGGCCGCGTCCGCGCGCTCCTGGACGCGTGGCAGCGCTACCAGCGCGACCCCGTCTTCCCCGGCGGATGCTTCTTCCACTCCGCGATGGCCGAGTTCGACGCCCGCCCCGGACGCGTCCGCGACGCGATCGCCGCGTCGCAGCGCGACTGGCGCGCCTTCCTGGAGCGCTGCCTCCGCGAGGCGCGCGACCTCGGCGAGATCGACGCCGCGACCGACGTCTCCCAGCTCGCCTTCGAGCTGGACGCCCTCTGCCGCGCGGGCGGCGCGCAGGCCCTGCTCCACGACGACGCGTCCCTCTACGAGCGGGCCTCCCGCGCCATGAGCGCCCGGCTGGCCGCCGTCGCCGCCTCC
>NZ_JBEZJP010000519.1:0-5050 GCF_040653175.1 Actinomadura sp. NPDC048032 | reverse complement strand
CGTCTCGGCCATGGCCACCCCCCGTGAGCCTCGGCACCTACGGCTTCGTCACCCATGGTGCGCGAAAGTCACGCGGAGTGAAACACGCCATGCCGTGACCGGGTCCCGCGATGAGAGCGATAACTTCACTGATCGTTAACCGGGTGGACGGACCCCGGCCATGCTCGGTCCCCGATCTCCTGGACTACCCGGCGGCCTCCGGGGCGGCGACCGCCGCCCCGTGCACGGCGGCGACCGCCGCGAGATCGCGCCAGGCGTCGCCCGGGCGCAGGGTCTCGTCCGGATCGCCGTTGAAGGGGTCGAGGAGGACCGTGCCCGAGCCGAGCAGCCGCAACTGCTCGAGGTCGCCGGCGACCTGCTCCACGGTCCCCTCGCCGGCGAGCCGGTCGGGGCCGGTGACAGGGGAGGACGTCACCCGCAGGGCGATGCGGGGCTCCAGGGCGGGCACCGGACGTCCCTGCTCGTCCGCGACGGCCTTCAGCCGCTCCAGCGCGCCGCGGAGCCAGGGGAGGGTGAAACGCAGAGGGTGCCAGGCGTCGCCGATGCGCACGGCCCGCCGGAGCGCGGCGTCGCTGTTGCCGCCGATCCAGAGGGGGATGCGCCCCGCGCGGTAGTCGCCCTCGTCCTCCCACGCGGCGCGGATCGCCCCCAGATGCTCGTCGGTGAGGGCGCCGCGCCGGGTGAAGGGCACGCCGAGCGCCGCGAACTCCTCGCGGGCCCAGCCGACTCCCACGCCGAGGACGAGCCGCCCGCCGCTCAGGTCGTTGAGGTTGGCGGCCATGCGGGCGACGAGCAGCGGATGCCGGTACGGGACGACCAGCACGGTGGTGCCGAGCCGCACCCGCTCGGTCACGCCGGCCAGCCAGGACAGCGTGGTGAACGGCTCGTAGAACGGGGCCGGGTACTGCGCGGCGACGTCGCCCGTGACCGCGACGTGGTCGGAGACCATCAGCAGGTCGAAGCCGAGGCCCTCGACCGTCCGCGCCCACTGCCGCAGGACGCCCGGGTCGGTGCCGGGGCCGAAATTGGGGACGTTCACACCGAGGCGCATCGCCCCAGGGTAACGGCGCGGCCGGGGCTTGCCGACACTCCGGCTAGGGGCGGGGCCAGGGACTTCCGGCGAGGCGCTCGATGTCGGTGTTGAAGCGCTGGAGGAAGGAGGCGAAGGCCTCGACCTCCTCCGCCGTCCAGTCCGCCATGATCTTGTCGATCCCGGCGACGATCTGGCCGCGCTCGCTGTCGAGGCGGCGCTCGCCCTCGGCGGTGATGCGGAACTTGCGGGCGATGCCGCCGGCCGGGTCGGGGATGCGCTCGACGAGGCCGTCGCGCAGCATGGCCGAGGTCTGCCGGTTCAGCGTCGAGGGGTCCAGGTCGAACGCCTCGCTGAGCTGCCGGATCGACATCGGGCCGTCGATGCGGATGCGGCTGAGCAGGATGTAGGCGCTGCGCTCCAGCAGGCCGCCCTCGCGCCGGGAGCGGCGGGTGGCCAGGCTGTGCCGCCCGAGCAGCATGGTCTCGTACTCGATCAGATCCGTGGGCTTGTGCATGCCGGTCCTTCTCCCGGACGCGCTCCGCCCGGGTCGCTCCTGCCTCGATGCTCGCCCCCCATGCCTACCACAGGGATATGCACCGTACATAAGTTGTGCATCGACCATAACGTATGTATGGTGCACAAGTTCCTCGACCCGACAGAAGGGATGTCACGTGGACGAGTCCGCGCCCGCCGTCCGACCCGGCGGGATCGTCGGCGTTCTCGCCGTGGGCGGCATCGTCGCCGCGTTCATGCAGACCCTCGTGGTGCCGCTGATCGCCCAGCTGCCGCGGCTGCTGGACACCACGCCCTCCAACGCGACCTGGGTGGTCACCTCGACGCTGCTGGCCTCCGCGGTCGCCATGCCGATGATCGGACGGCTCGGCGACCTGTACGGCAAGCGCCGGATGCTGCTGGTCTGCATGGTGCCCCTGATCAGCGGGTCGGTGATCTGCGCGCTGTCCGGCTCGCTGATCCCGATGGTCGTCGGGCGAGGCATGCAGGGCGTCGGCATGGGCATGATCCCGCTCGGCATCAGCGCGCTGCGCGACCTGCTGCCGCCCGAGCGGCTGGGGTCCTCGATCGCGCTGCTGAGCTCGTCGATGGGGATCGGCGGGGCGTTCGGGCTGCCGCTCGCGGCCCTGATCGCCGAGAACACGAGCTGGCGGGTGCTGTTCTGGGGCTCGGCCGCGCTGAGCGCGCTCGTCGCCACGCTGATCTACCTGCTGGTGCCGGCCACGCCCGTCCAGGCCCGGGGCCGCTTCGACACCGTGGGCGCGGTCGGTCTCGGCGCCGGCCTCGTGTGCCTGCTGCTCGGCGTCTCCAAGGGCGCCGACTGGGGGTGGGCGAGCGGCACGACCATCGGCCTTTTCGCCGCCACGGTCGTCGTCCTGCTGGCGTGGGGCTGGTGGGAGCTGCGGAGCCGCGACCCGCTGGTCGACCTGCGCGTCACCGCGCGCCCCCAGGTGCTGCTCACCAACGCCGCCTCGGTCGTGATCGGGTTCTCGATGTACGCCCAGGCGCTGATCGTGCCGCAGCTGCTGCAGCTGCCGAAGGAGACCGGGTACGGGCTCGGCCAGTCGATGGTCGCCGCGGGCCTGTGGATGGTGCCGTCCGGCCTGCTGATGATGGCGGTCTCCCCGCTCGGCGCGCGGCTGTCGGCCGCCCGCGGGCCCAAGGTCACCCTGGTCGCCGGAAGCCTGGTGATCGCGCTCGGGTACGGGTCGTCCACGCTGCTCATCGGCGCCGCGTGGGGACTGATGATCGTCACGGCGATCTGCGGCATGGGCGTCGGCCTCGCCTACGGCGCGATGCCCGCCCTCATCATGGGCGCGGTGCCGCGGTCGGAGACCGCCTCGGCCAACAGCTTCAACACGCTGATGCGCTCGGTCGGCACCTCGGTGTCGGCGGCCGTGGTCGGGGTCGTGCTGTCCCAGCTGACCATCGACCTCGGCGGGCACGTGCTGCCGTCCGAGGACGGCTTCCGGGCCGGCCTGCTGATCGGCTGCGGCGTGGCGCTGCTCGCCGGGGTCGTCGCGCTGGCCATCCCCGGGCGCGGGCGCTCGGTCACCGCCGCGGGCGGGCAGGCCGCCCCGGCCGAGGAGCGCGCCGCGTTCAGGGCCTGACGCCCGCCGGCGCCGCGCCCGCCGGCGCCGGTCAGGGGCGCGCCGGGGACTCGCGCCGCAGGAGGTAGGTGTCCATGATCCACCCCTTGCGGGCGCGGGCCTCGGCGCGCACGGCGCGGATCTCCTCGGCCACCTCCGCGACCGGGCCGGAGACGAGGATCTCGTCGGGCGTGCCGAGGTAGGCGCCCCAGTAGATGTGGTAGCCGTCGCCCGCCTCGGCGAACGCGCAGTGCGCGTCCAGCATGACGAGCACGTCGTCGGCGGTGGGTCCCTCGGCGGCGAGGCGGCGCCCGGTGGTGACGTGGACGGGACGGCCCACCCGCGTGAGCCCGACGCGGTGCCGCGCGGTGAGCGCCGAGACGCTGCTGATGCCGGGGATCACCTCGACCTCGAACTCGGCGCCCACCTCCTCCAGCGCCGCGAGGGTGCTGTCGTAGACGCCGGGGTCGCCCCAGACGAGGATCGCGCCGGTCTGCCCGTCGGCCAGCTCGCCGGTGACGAACGACTCGTAGATCCGCGCGCGCCGCGACCGCCAGTCCTCCACGGCGGCGGCGTAGGCGGCGGCGTCCCGGTCGCGCTCGGGGTCGCGTGCCTCCACGATCCGGTACGGGTGCCGGCCGTGCGCCGCGATGAGGTCGTGCCGCAGCCCGGCCAGGTCGTGCTTGGCCTCGCCCTTGTCCACGACGAGGAAGACGTCGGCGGCGGCGATCGCCTTGGCCGCCTGGAACGTCAGGTGGTCGGGGTCGCCCGCGCCGATGCCGATGATCAAAAGCCGCTTCACCTGGCCAAGTGTGCCAGTTGTAGACTTGGCGCCGCATTTCGCTCAAGGAGGCCAGTGGACGCGCGTGTCATCACCGTCGTGGGCGTCGGAGCCGACGGGTGGGACGGCCTCGCGGAGGACTCCCGCGCGGCGCTGCGGGCGGCGGACGTGCTGCTCGGGGGCGCCCGGCACCTCGCCCTCGTCCCGGACGGCCCCGCCGAGCGCGTGCCCTGGCCGTCCCCGCTGCTCCCCGCTCTGCCCGGCCTGATCGAGCGGTACGCGGGGCGGTCGGTCGCCGTCCTGGCGAGCGGCGACCCCATGTTCTACGGGATCGGCTCCACGCTCGCCGAGCTGGTCGGCCCGCGGCGCCTGCGGGTGCTGCCGCACCCGTCGTCGGCGTCGCTGGCGTGCGCGCGCCTCGGCTGGCCGCTGGAGCGGGTGGAGGTCGTCAGCCTCGTCGGGCGCCCGGCGGAGACGCTGAACGCCGTCGTCGCCCCCGGCCGCCGCGTGCTGGTCCTCGGTGCGGGGCGGCAGGCCCCGGCGGTCGTGGCGGCGCTGCTCACCGGGCGCGGTTTCGGTCCCAGCAGGATGACCGTCCTGTGCGACCTCGGCGCGGAGAGCGAGACGGTCGCGCACGGCGTCGCGTCCCACTGGACGGATCCGGCCGCCTCGGCGCTCGCGGTGGTGGCCGTCGAGTGCGCGCCGAGCCCGGACGCCGCCCCGCTGCCGCGCGTCGCCGGGCTGCCCGACGACGCCTTCGAGCACGACGGGCAGATCACCAAGCGGGAGGTCCGGGCGGTGACGCTGTCGCGCCTCGGGCCGCTGCCCGGCGAGCTGCTGTGGGACGTGGGCGCCGGGTCCGGCAGCGTCGCGATCGAGTGGGCGCGGGCGCACCCGTCGTGCGCGGCGGTCGCGGTCGAGAGCCGCCCGGAGCGCGCGGAGCGGATCGGCCGCAACGCCGGGGCCCTCGGGGTGCCCGGCGTCCGCGTCGTGGCGGGCCGCGCGCCGGACGCGCTGGAGGGCCTCCCGCCGCCCGACGCCGTCTTCGTCGGCGGCGGGCTCACCGTCCCCGGCCTGCTGGAACGCTGCTGGGACGCGCTCCGGCCCGGCGGGCGCCTCGTCGCCAACGCCGTC
>NZ_JBEZJP010000518.1:0-5060 GCF_040653175.1 Actinomadura sp. NPDC048032 | reverse complement strand
CGGAACGCTGCCACACGCGGGAGACTGAGCCCATGGCGACACTCGACGGCCGCCGCGTTCGCACGCGCGCCGAACTCATGGACGAGCACGGGCTCAGCCGTGAGCTGCAGGTCGATGACCAGGTCGAGCAGGCCGTAGAGCAGGAACGCGGAGGTCGGCTCGTCGAACCCGGCGTGCGGGGTCTGGTCCCAGCGCCGGACCAGCGCGTCGACGTCGAACCCGCAGTCCTGCCGGACCGTGACGAGGGCGCGCTCGCTGACGAACGCCGACACCTCGTGCATCGCCAGCTCGCCGTCGGTGACCACCGGGACGTAGACGTTGAGGAAGGCGTACCCCTCGTAGCGGTCGAGCTTCGCCCGCTCGTGCCGGGAGACCGCGTCCTCGACGGCGACGGGATCGAGGCCGAGCTCGTCGCTGACCACGTGCAGGTCCTCGCGCCGCGGCGCGCACAGGTCGAGCCAGACGACGACGTCCGGGCGCTCCAGGTAGTCGCTCAGCCGCGAGACGGGGAAGCCCTCCGCCTCGATCTCGCCGCCGCGCCAGGCCCGCGTCCGCGGGGGCGCCGAACCGATCCGGTTGCCCGGGTCCTCGTCGAAGTCGGTCTCGGATGGATGGGATCCCATGCGCGCCTTATACCCCTGCTTTCCCAGGAAATGAGGGGCCGGGGCGGTCAGCGGGCGCGCGGCGGCGCCGTCGAGCCCCGGACGACGAGCTCGCCGGGCAGGACGCGGGAGGCGGGACGGCGCCCGTCGAGGAGGCCGAGGAGCGCCGCCATGCCCTGCGCGCCCAGTTCCTCGGCCGGCAGCCGGACGGTCGTCAGCTCGGGTTCCAGCGCCGTCGCCAGCAGCACGTCGTCGAACCCGGTGACCGACACGTCGGACGGGACGTCCAGGCCCAGCGCGCGGGCCGCCTTGTACGCGCCCGCCGCGATCAGGTCGTCGTCGCAGACCAGCGCGGTCGGCGGCTCGGGACCGGTGAGCAGCCGGGTGGCGGCGTCCTTGGCCGAGGCGACGTCGATCGCGCAGCCCGCCCGGTCGAGGACGCCGCCCGGCAGGCCCGCGACGACCTCCGCGAGGGCGTCCGCGCGGGCGTGGAACGTCCACTGGTCCAGGGCGGCGGCGACGTGCCCGATCCGGCGGTGGCCGAGGCCCGCGAGGTGCTCCGCGATCTCCCGCATCCCGTCGGCCACGCCGAAGTCGACGGTGGGGACGGGGGCGCCGGGAAGGCCGGCCGGGCCGCTGTCCAGCGTCACGACGGGCGTATCGCCGAACCCGCCGAGCGTCTCCGCGGCCATCGAGGACGCGAGGACGCCGTCGATCGCCTCGCCCGGCGCCGCGAACGGGCCGTCGGCGGGCCCCGCCGTGCCGTCCGGCCAGGTCGAGACCACGACGCCGAAGCCGTGCCGGGCCGCGACCCGCGCGGCGCCCGTGTAGACGGGGCCGAAGAACGGCGCGGTCAGGGTCGGCACCATCAGCAGGACGGTCCGGGTGGTGCCGAGCCGCAGGTTCCGGGCCGCCTGGTTGGGCCGGTAGCCGAGCCGCTCGGCGGCGCTCCGCACGCTGCGCGCGGTCGCGGGGGAGACGCGCCCGCTCCACTTGCCGCCCAGCACGAGCGAGACCGTGGACTGCGAGACCCCGGCCTCCTGAGCCACGTCCTTGCTGGTGGGACGGCTGATCGCCGGCACCTGCGCCTCCCTGGCGGATCGTTCTAACGAAATCAGACTAGAACGGGAGGACTCGGAAGTGGTACGTATGACGGAGGTAATACGTATGACTGACAAATCTAGACAGGACTCGGGGGCCATCGATGCGCGGCTATGTCGTCTTCCTGCGGAGGCCGTACGCGGGACGGCTGCTCGGCGGCACCCTCCTCGGCCGCCTGCCCAACGGGATGGGCATGCTCGCCGTCGTCCTGCACGTCCGCGCCGACGACGGCGGCTACCCGCTCGCCGGGACCCTCGCCGCGATCCTCGGGCTGTCGACCGCCGCCGGGCAGCCCGTCCTCGGCCGCGCCATGGACCGGTTCGGCCAGCCGCGCGTCCTGCTGCCCGCCGCCTGCGCCTCCGCGGCCGGGTTCGCGCTGCTCGCCGCCGTCGGCGCGTCCCCCCTCCCGCTGGCCGTCGCCGCCGTGTTCGCCGCCGGGTTCGCCACCCCGCCCCTCGAAGCCGGGCTGCGCGCCCTGTGGCCGGACGTCCTGGACGGCCCTGAGCAGGTCGACGCCGCCTACGCGCTCGACGCCGCCGCCCAGGAGCTGCTGTTCACCGTCGGGCCGCTGCTCGTCGTCGCCGCGGCCGTCGTGAACACCGAGACCGCCCTGCTGATCACCGGCGCCCTCGGCATCGCCGGGACGCTCGTCGTCGCGCTGTCCGGGCCGTCGCGCCGGTGGCGGGGCGAGCCGCGCGTCTCCGACTGGGCCGGGCCGCTGCGCTCGCCCGGCCTGCGGGTCCTGCTGCTGTCGCTCGCCTGCGCCGGGATCGCGCTCGGCGTCTACTCCGTCGCCGTCGTCGCCTACGCCGAGGACCTAGGCCGCGACCTCGCCTCCGGACTGCTGCTGGCGTGCATGGCGGGCGGCGCCCTCACCGGCGGGATCGTCTACGGCGCCCGCAGGTGGGCGGGCGCCGCGCACCGGCGGCTGCCCTGGCTGCTCGCGGCGCTCGCCGCGGGGTACCTCCCGCTCGCCCTCGCGCCGGGGCTGCCCGTCATGTCGGTGCTCGCGTTCGTCTCCGGCGTCTTCCTCGCGCCGGTGCTGGCGTGCAGTTTCACGCTGGTCGACCGGCTCGCCCCGGCCGGGACCGTCACCGAGGCGTTCGCGTGGATCGTCGCGGCGATCGGCGCGGGCGGCTCCGTCGGCTCGTTCGTCTCGGGAGTCGGGCAGGACGCCGCGGGCGTGCCCGGCGCCTTCGCGGGCGCCGGGGTCGGGGGCGTCCTCGCCCTGGCCCTGTGCCTGCTCGGCGCGCGGACGCTGCGCCCCGCCGCGCCCCCGGCCGTCACCGCGGACGCCGCCGCCCGGCTGTGACGGTCCGGCCGCGCGTCAGACCCAGCGGTCGAACCACATCCGCGCCTGCCAGTCCTCGTAGGGGATCGTCTGCGCGGACAGGATCGGATGGAAGTACGCGAAGTTGGCCAGCACCACCAGCAGGAAGGCTCCCGCCGCGGCGGCGCCGATCAGCCGCCGGGCCCCGGCGGTCTGGGCGGACGCGTGCGCCCCGCGCTCGTCGAACGGCGCGTGCTGGTCATACGCCCCGTGCTGGTCATACGCCCCGTGCTGGTCATAGGGCCCGTGCTCGTCATACGGCGCGAGGGCCGGCGACGCTCCGGCGGGCGGGTCCCACGGCAGCGCGGGAGGCCCGTCGGCGGAGGCGCGCGGCGGAAGGGCGGGCCCCGCGTCCCGGCCGCTCTCGCCGGAGCGCGCCGCGTGCGCGCCCGCCGCCGAGGCGGGCGCCGGTCCGATCAGGTATCCCAGCACCAGGACGACCGCCAGCACCATGAACGGGATGAGCGGCGTCGCGTAGAACAGGAACATCGTGCGGTCGGCGAACGCCGACGGGAACCAGGTCAGCCAGCCCGCGAGGAAGCCGAGCAGGATCGCCCCCGCCCGCCAGTCGCGCAGGATCAGCCAGATGAACGCGACCACGACCAGCGCGACCAGCGCCCCCCACCACAGGGCCGGCGTGCCGATCCCGAGGATCTCGCGCGAGCAGCGGGTCGCAGCGCCGCACGCGCCCTTCGGCTCGGTGTAGAAGAACGCGACCGGACGGCGCAGGATCGGCCAGTCCCAGGGCCACGACTGGTAGGGGTGCTTGGCGTCCAGACCCGTGTGGAAGCCGAGCATCTCCGAGTGGTAGTGCCACAGCTTGGGCATCGCCTCGAACGGCCGCCACAGCGGGTTGCCCGAGACCTCGCCGCGCCCCCAGCCGCCCGGCTTGAAGATCCATCCCCACCAGGTCGCGAGGTACGCGAGCAGCCCCGCCACGACGATCTGCACGAACGCCGGGACGGCCTCCAGCAGCATCGTCCCCTGCAGCGGGGCCCGGACCCCGGCGGCGCGGCGGGCGCCGTAGTCCCACAGGACGGTCATGAGCCCGAACGCGGCGACGTAGAAGACCCCCGTCCACTTGGTGGCGCAGGCGAGGCCGAGGCAGACGCCCGCCCCCCAGCGCCAGCCGTGCGCGAGGAACGGCCCGTACACCGAGGTCCGGCCCTGCTCGATCCGCTCGGCGAGGACGCGGCGGGAGCGGTCCCGGTCGTTCACGAGGCAGGCGAACCCGGCCAGGACCCAGAACATCACGAAGACGTCCAGCAGCGCGGCGCGGCTGGTCACGAACGCGAGGCCGTCCAGCGCCAGCAGCAGCCCGGCGGCGCAGCCGAGCAGCGTCGAGCCGGTCATCCGGCGGGCGAGGCGGCACAGGATCAGCACCGACAGCGTCCCGATCAGGGCGGGCATGAACCGCCATCCGAACGGCGTCGCGCCGAACATCCACTCACCGATCGCGATCATCCACTTGCCGAACGGCGGATGCGCGACGAACGCGGGCCCGCTGCCCCAGATATGGGCGTCCGGGTCCGCGATGAGCATCTTGTCGGCGCCCTCGACGGTGTTGTGCTCCCAGCCGAACCTCAGCAGGGCGAGCGCGTCCTTGGCGTAGTAGGTCTCGTCGAACACCACCGTCTTCGGCGTCGCCAGCCGGTCGAACCGCAGGTACGCGGCGAGCGCGGTCACCAGCAGCGGGCCCAGCCAGGACAGCAGCGGGCTGCCGGGGATCGCCGGCGCGAGCCATTCCCGCAGCGCAGGGGGCCTGCGCCGGGACGCCATGGCCGGGACCGGAGCCAGATCCGTCGTCGACATCCTGCGAGTTTATTTGCACTTCCCTCCTCCTTGAGGACCTTGGCGCCTTCCCTGGGACAATGATCCGCGTGACGGGACGAGCGGGATGGGGGCCGTGATGGAGGCGGGAACGGGGACGCTGCGGCTCGCGGCGGCGCCGATCGGCAGGCCGCTCCTCGGATCGGGGTCGGGCGTTTCTGGTCATCGAGTCTACAGAGGCGGAACCCATGGATCAC